>JAYUYW010000322.1:0-20797 GCA_043752325.1 Rhodanobacteraceae bacterium
GTCTCCGCGTCGAAACCGCTGACGGTTGCCCGGCTGCTGCGATACAGCGCGGTTAGCTTTTCGTTGGCTGGAATGTGGTTATTCATGATTTCTCTGCCATCAATCGTCGAAAGTACCAAAACCCTGATCACGCAAACGGTCCTTCAATTCGTCCAAACCGCGCGTCACCAGCTTCCGGGATGCCTCTGCCGAAGTGCCGATGCGGTCGGCGATCTCCTGCAGCGAAAACCCCTCCAGATGCAGCACTATCGGCAGGCGGCGGCGTTCGGGTAATTGCGCCAAACACTGCTGCAAGCCTTGCATCCGTTCGCCATCAGTGGCTTTGCGCTCCGGCCCGGGGCCGGAATCGGGCAGTGGACTGCCTTCAACCAGGTCATCGGGCAGCGGATCTGCGGCCCGGACTTCCGCCCTGCGCAGGGCGTCAATCACGGCGCTGGTTACCGCTCGCTGGATATAAGACGCATGGAAGTCCCCAAACCGGTCACGCTCTATGGCTCGCCATAGCCTGATCCGCACTTCCTGCTCCACATCGTCAGGGTCGATACCGTGTTTATCCAGCTTGTGCGAGCGCAGCAAATAGCGCAGCCGCGTTCCGTAATCACGCAGGATCTGTTCGAGCCGCTGCTGTATTTCGGTGCTCGAGTCAGACATCGGGCCGTGCGGTTCCATGGGCGTCGGGAGCACCAATCCTATCGACTTTGCACGGAATGCAGGCCGGCGCTTGTGTAAGATTGCGCAGCAGCCCGCCTGAGCGAATCCCGAGGACCGTCATGAGCAGCGCCGATTTCACCTCGTTCCTGAAGCTGATGGTGCACAAAAAGGCCTCCGATCTGTTCATCACGACTGGCGTCCCGCCGTCGTTGAAAGTTCACGGGCGCATCTCACCGATCACCGAGTCGCCGCTGACGGCGCAGCAGTCGCGCGACATGGTGCTGAACGTGATGACACCTTCGCAGCGCGAGGAGTTCGAGAGAACCCACGAGTGTCAGTTCGCGATCAGCGTAACCAATGTCGGCCGCTTCCGCGTGTCTTGCTTCTACCAACGCAACTACGTGGGCATGGTATTGCGCCGGATCGAGATGAAGATCCCGAGCATCGAAGAACTCAGCCTGCCGCCGATCATCAAGAACCTGGCGATGACCAAGCGCGGCATCATCATCTTCGTCGGCGCGACCGGCACCGGCAAATCGACTTCGCTGGCGTCGATGATCGGCTATCGCAACCTTAATTCGTCTGGCCACATCATCACTATCGAGGACCCGATCGAGTACGTGCATCGCCACGAGGGCTGCATCATCACCCAGCGCGAAGTCGGTATCGATACCGACAGCTGGGAAAACGCGTTGAAAAACACGCTGCGACAGGCACCCGACGTCATCATGATTGGCGAAGTGCGCACCCGCGAGACGATGGAGCACGCGATCAACTTCTCGGAAACCGGTCATTTGTGCTTGTGCACCCTGCATGCGAACAACGCCAATCAGGCGATGGACCGCATCGTCCATTTCTTTCCGGACGATCGTCGCACCCAGCTATTCATGGACCTTTCGCTTAATCTCAAGGGCGTCGTCGCACAGCAGTTGATTCCGACGCCGGATGGCAAAGGTCGCCGAATTGCGATCGAAATCCTGCTTGGGACGCCACTGGTGCAGGACTACATACGCCAGGGTGATATCCACAAGCTGAAGGACGTGATGAAGGATTCCAATAATCTTGGGATGGTGACCTTCGATCAGAGCCTGGTGTCGCTATACCACGCCGGCGAAATTTCATACGAAGATGCACTGCGCCACGCCGATTCCAGCAACGAAGTCCGCTTGCGCATCAAGCTGGCGCAGTCAGGCGACGCGCATTCATTGAGCCAGGGACTGGATGGCGTTGAGTTGATCGAAACCTGATCGCACCATGGCTGCACCTGCTGCCGCGATGGAGCGGCGAACGCCGATGAAGGCAGGTCGATGACAACTGAGCTGGAGCGCGTGCGACGCACCTGGCAACGACTGGGCAGCGACGATCCGTTGTGGGCAGTGCTGTCCAGTCCAGCCAAGCGCGGCGGTCGCTGGAAGGTCGACGACTTCTTCGCCAGCGGCCGCGACGAAATCGACAACCAGATGGAAATCGTGTTGCCGCCGCTGGGACTGCCAACTCAGCGACGCCTAGCCATTGATTTCGGCTGCGGGGCCGGGCGTCTTGCGCGAGCATTGGGCCGCCATTTTTCGACCGTGATTGGCCTTGATGTGTCGGCGAGCATGGTGCGTACGGCGCGTCGCCTGAACGCCGATATCTCGAATATCGCGTTTCGCGAAAACACTGGTGCGCGGCTGGATCTGATCGCCGACCGCAGTGTGGATTTTCTAAGTTGCTGCATCGTGTTGCAGCACATTCCGGCTAGCTTGCAGATTGGATATATCGCCGAATTCTTTCGCGTTCTGGCACCGGGCGGCGTGGTCATGTTCCAGTTCGTCATCGGCAGCGACGACAGCTCGCGCGGTCGCGTCTACAAGCGCCTGTCAAATCGATGGATGAACGTGTTCAGGCGCATCGCGTGGCGGCGCTGGATCGTATTTGAAATGCATCCACTCTGCGAATCCGCGGTAGTTGATTTGCTGGCAAAAGATCACGGCTTGCGTTTGGTCCTCGCGGCCGACGAGCAGTCCGCGGGCCCCGGCTGGCGAAGTCGGCGCTGGCATGTCAGTCGAGATGTCAGCGCCTCTGTGCTTTGAGACGGCGCGTCGTCAGCTCACCGCTTCGAGCATCGACTCCGCGCTCGACACTTTGAACTCGCCCGGTGCTTCGATGTGCAGTTGCTTGACGATGCCATCCTCGGCGTAAAGCGCAAAGCGCTGCGATCGCTTGCCCATGCCGAATGCGCTGGCATCGAGCGACAGGCCCATCGCCTCGGCGAATACAGCATTGCCATCGGCCAACATGATGAGCTCGTCCGGTGCATCCTGGCTTTTCGCCCAAGCGTCCATCACGAAGGCGTCATTGACGGCCATGCAGGCCACATCGATGTCCTTGGCCTTGAATGCGTCCATCTTCTCGATGTAGCCGGGTAGGTGCTTGGCCGAACAGGTCGGGGTGAATGCGCCCGGCACGGAGAACAGCACGACCTTCTTGCCGCCGAACAATTCGTCGGTAGTGACGGCTTGGACGCCGTCGCGCATCGTGTTGAGGGTGGCAGCGGGAATCTTGTCGCCAACGTTGATTGTCATCGGTTTTCCTTGGTGGGCTTGAAAGCAGGGAACGCAGCCTTACTTTTTTGCCCATGCGGCGTCAACTGCCGCGCCAACTGATGGAGTCATCGATGAACATTGCACGCCACACCCATTTCAATCACAGCTCGTTCAACCCAACCGCTACGCCGGCCGGCATGCGCCACGCGTTCGAGCGCTTCTTAAATCGCGACGATGTCAATTCGTCGAGCGTGGTTACCAGCCAGTGGTCGCCGTCCGTGGATATCCGCGAGGAGTCGCAGCGCTTCATGATCCTCGCCGACGTGCCCGGTGTTGATCCGAAGGAAATCGAAATTCACATGGACAAAGGCATTCTCACCATCAAGGGCGAGCGCAGCGCCGAAGCGGATGCCGAGGGCGTGAAGACCAGCCGCGCCGAACGCAGCGTCGGCGGTTTCCATCGTCGTTTCGCTTTGCCTGACAGCGCCGATGCCGAAAACATCAGCGCCAGCGGTCGCCACGGTGTTCTGGAGATCACCATTCCGAAGAAGCCGCAGAGCACGCCGCGTCGCATTTCTGTCAACGGCTGAGAAACGCGCACCTGAGCGACGGTCAAGCGCACTAAGATGTCGGATCGGCCCGTAGTGTTTGCTGTCACTGCGGGCCGTTTCGTTTCACTACGGGTTGATCTGGATGCAGTTCAAGGACTACTACGAAATCCTCGGCGTTAAGGCCGATGCCAGCGAGGCCGAGATCAAATCGGCTTATCGCAAGTTGGCGCGCAAATATCACCCGGATGTCAGTAAGGAAGCCGGTGCCGAGGAGAAGTTCAAGTCGGTCGGCGAGGCTTACGAGGTCTTGAAGGATGTCGACAAGCGTCGCGAATACGATCAACTCAAGGCGCGTGGCTATCGTTCCGGCGATGATTTTCAGCCACCGCCGGGTTGGCAGGGCGGCCGTGGCGGCGGGACGCCTGATTTTGGCGAAGGTGCAGATTTCAGCGACTTCTTCGAGTCCGTTTTCGGGCGCGGTCGTGCAGGCGGCCGCGCGGGACCGCGTCGTGGCCGCGACATGCAGGCACAACTGGCGATTGACTTGCGCTCCGCATTCACGGGCGGGCGCGAGCGCATCACACTGCGCGACGGCGCGAGCGGCGAGCGTTCACTGGACGTGAAGATTCCGGCCGGCATCCTCGCCGGCCAGCAGATTCGTTTGGCCGGGCAGGGTCATCCTGGTAGTAGCGGCGCGTCGGCCGGTGATTTGTTGCTGGAAGTCGTGTATCGGCCCGACTCGCGCTACCAACTGGAAGGCCGCAACCTGATCACCCATGTTGCGATCACGCCTTGGCAGGCGGCATTGGGCGCGACGGTGACGGTGCCGACCATGAGTGGCGACGTGGAACTGAAGATTCCGGCTGGCTCGGACAGCGGCCGCAAGCTGCGCCTTCGCGGTCGTGGCTGGCCGGGCGCGACCGCAGGTGATCAGATCGTCGCGATCGACATCCGCATTCCGCTGCCCACTACCGATGCACAGAAAGAAGCGTATGAAAACCTGTCGAAAAGCTTCGAAGGCAAAGCGCAGGATTGAAAGCTATCGGTCTTCGGCGCGGAGTTTCCGCCTCAGCGTACAAATGCGTCCGTCGCCAACGTATCGGAGCGTACCTATTGCGCCGGCAGCAGTTCCTGCAAGGTCTTAACCAACTCCGCCTCACTGACCGGCTTTGTGACGTAGGCCTTTGCGCCTTGGCGCTCGCCCCAGATGCGGTCCGTGTCCTGATCCTTGGTGGTCACTATCACGATCGGGATGTGCGATGTGCGCGGTTCCCTGGAGATGATTCGGGTTGCCTGGAAGCCGTTGAGGTTCGGCATCACCACGTCCATCAGGATCAAGTGCGGCAGGTGCAGCTTGGCAGCCTCCACCCCGGCGGCACCATCGTCGGCCGTGATCACCTCATGGCCAAGCTTCTCGACGATGCGTCGAAGGACGACAAGTTGGGAAGGTGAATCATCGACGATCAGGATGCGTGCCATGGCTCGGCCGGGAAAGGTGGAACCGCGATTCTAGCCATTGGCCGGCGTTCGGACCAGCGCGCAGGACAAATTATTTTGACGAGGTTCAAACTCGTCGCTCTTTATTGTGAGATTGTCCTGTCGACAGGGGTTTTTCGCCACTGATCGTGACCAAGGTGCGTCCGAACGAATCGCCTGCCGTCATCGCGTCGAATACCCCAGGCAACTCGTCGAGGCTGACGTCTTTGGTCTGGATGCTGTCTAAGTGGGCCGGTTTCCAGTCGCTGGCCAGGTGTTTCCAGACTTCGGCCCGGATCGGCGATGAGGTGTTGGCAGATGAAATACCCAGCAGGCTGACCCCGCGCAGGATCATCGGCATCACCGTGGTGGCCAGTTCGATGCTGGCCGCGTTGCCGCAGACCGCGATGTTGCCGAACGGCTGGATCACGCGGGTCAGGCCGGCCAGCATGTCGCCACCGACATTGTCGATTGCGCCAGCCCAGCGTGCCGTTTCCAGTGGGCGTTGACCCCAATGCAGATCGGTGCGCGAGATGCATTGTTTCGCGCCAAGGCCAATCAGGAAATTGAAACGGTCGCTCTTACCAGTGATCGCATGCGCCTCGAAACCGGCTTGGGTCAGGATATCGATCGCGAGCATGCCGACACCGCCAGTCGCGCCGGTCACCACGATGGAACCGTGTTCGGGCTTCTGCTCGTTCTTGAGCATTCGGAAGAGCGACAGTGCGGCGGTGAAACCGGCAGTACCGATCACCATCGACTCGCGCAAACTCAATCCGTTCGGCAATGGCACCGTCCACTTGGCCGGCAATCGCGCGAATTCGCCGTAACCGCCGTCGCGCGTTTCCGAGAGCCCGCAACCAGTGCAGATCACCGAATCGCCTTCCTTGAACGCCCTGTCGCTGGATTCGACCACATACCCAGCGACATCGATGCCGCCAATCAAGGTCGGCTCGCGCAGTATGCGACCCTTGCCGCTGCCGGCCAGCGCGTCCTTGTAGTTGACCGACGAATACGCCGCCTTGATGACGACTTCGCCTGCAGACAGCTCATCCAGCGATGTCTGCTCGACGCCGGCCCGATGGCCGTCCTTGTCGCTATGGATGCGAAACGCGCGGAATTTTTTCGGAATCATTGTCGCGCTCGGTTAGTTGATGACGCCAAGACGGCGGCCGACGGTGACGAACGCGGCAACCGCGCGGTCGATCTGCTCGCGCGTGTGCGCAGCGCTCAGCTGGGTGCGAATGCGTGCCTGATCCTGCGGCACAACCGGATAGAAAAAGCCGATCACGTAAATGCCTTCGTCAAGTAACTGCGCTGAGAACTCCTGGGCAAGCTTTGCGTCGTAAAGCATCACCGGCGCGATCGGATGGGTGCCCGGGCGGATGTCGAAACCCGCGTTGGTCATCTTTGAGCGGAAGTAGGTGGCGTTTTCATCGACGCGATCGCGCAGGTCGGTGCTGGCCGATAGCATCTCGAACACTTTCAGGCTGGCTGAAACCAGTGGGGGAGGCAGCGTGTTCGAGAACAAATAAGGACGCGAACGCTGGCGCAGCAAGTCGATGATTTCCTGACGCCCCGTGGTGAAGCCACCCGATCCCCCGCCAAGTGCCTTGCCCAAGGTCGACGTAAACACGTCCACTTCCGACATCAGTCCGAAGATTTCCGCCGAGCCGCGCCCGGTCGGACCGACGAAGCCGGTCGCGTGCGAGTCGTCGATCATGAGCATCGCGCCGTACTTCTTCTTCAGTGCAACGATCTCAGCAATCTTCGCGATATAGCCATCCATCGAGAACACGCCGTCGGTGGCAATCAGACGCGTGCGCAAACCGCTGGTTTCGACGAGGTGTTTTTCCAGTTCCGCCATGTCGCTGTTCGCGTAGCGGCGGCGTTGCGCCTTGCACAGGCGAATGCCGTCGATGATCGAGGCATGGTTGAGCGAATCGGAAATGACCGCGTCCTGGTCGGTCAGGATCGTTTCGAACAGACCGCCATTTGCGTCAAAACAACTGGTGTAGAGGATGGTGTCTTCGGTGCCGAAGAATGTCGAGATCGCCGCTTCAAGCTGCTTGTGCAGGTCCTGTGTGCCGCAGATGAAACGCACGCTGGCAAGGCCAAAACCGTGCGTATCGAGCGCCTCTTTCGCTGCCGCGATCACATCCGGATGATCGGCCAACCCAAGATAATTGTTGGCGCAGAAGTTGAGCACTTCGCGGCCATCGCTGGTGCGGATCGTCGCTGACTGGGGTGTCGCGATGATGCGTTCGGTCTTGTACAGGCCTTGCTCGCGAATCGAATCAAGCTCGGCCAGCAGGCGGTCACGGGCGGGGTAGGTCATGTCTGCTCGGCACGAGGCAAAAGAGGGTGCCATGTTAGCGCAGCGGGATAGCGCGTCTCGTAACTTGAACTTGCGCGCAGCGTCCAGCTGCCGTCTACTTTGCGCTGGCCATTGCTTTTCCGGGCATCCTGTCATGCGTCGAATTGTTCCTCTATTTCTTTTGTTGCTTGCTGGCACCTCAAACGCTCTACCCACATCGGACGCTGCGCGAGTGATTCCGCGCGAAGCTGATCGTGCGTATCTGGCGACTCTGGTCGACGACAACCCGAATCCGCTTCCGCGCGGATTCAGTCCCGAGGAACTTGCCAATTTTGTTCCGGCCTGGATTCCCGCGCAGATCAGCGCCGCGCCGATAGCTTCGGTCCGCGCACAAGCCGAATACGAACCGACTGCCGGCATCCTGGTGCGCTGGGGAAGTTTCACGTCGGTCATCACGTCGATGGCGGTTCCGCTGACAACGGCCGCGCAGCCGGCTTACGTTTACGTCGTGGTTACTGGCAGCAGCCAGCAAGCCAGCGCCAGCAGCGCGCTGGCCGGTGCGGGCACAAACATGGCCTACATCCGCTTCATCACCCAGCCCTGTAGCCCGACCAGCGGTTGCAGCGTGTGGATGCGTGATTACGGTCCGCGTTTCATCAACGACGGCGGCCAACGCGGCATCATCGATCACACCTACAACCGAAGCTCTCGCGTTGTCGATAATGCATTCCCGTCGCTGCTGGCATCCTCATGGAACGAACCGCTCTACGACATTCCACTAATCCACGGCGGCGGCAATTTTCACCTGTTCCGCAATCGCGATGCGTTCATGACGCGCTTGATCGCCAACGAAAATCCAAGCTTGAGCGAACAGCAGATCAAGGATTACTACCTGCAATATCAGGGACTGAATCTGACACTGACCGACCCGTTTCCCCAATCCTTCGACTCCACCCAGCACATCGACATGTGGATGCTTGGGCTGGGTGACAAAAAGGTGTTGATCGGCGAATACGCGGCCAGCGAAGGCGGCGGCGTTCCGAAAACAGTGACCGACAACACCGCGAACCTGATGGCCTCACGCGGCTACACCGTGTACCGCACGCCAGGTTGGAATCCGGGCAACACCCACTACACCTACACCAACTCCGTGATCGTCAACCGGACCGCGCTGATCTGCCGTTTCGGCGGCAGCAACGCCACGCGTGATGCGCAGGCGCTCGCAACCTACCAGGCGGCAATGCCGGGTTACGACATCGTCGCCGTGGATTGCAGCAGCATCATTCAAAGCGCCGGTGCCATCCATTGCATCGTCATGCATGTG
This sequence comes from Rhodanobacteraceae bacterium, assembly GCA_043752325.1. GTDB lineage: Bacteria > Pseudomonadota > Gammaproteobacteria > Xanthomonadales > Rhodanobacteraceae > Dokdonella. The sequence goes on from JAYUYW010000322.1 coordinate 8,845, forward strand.
CCCGACCTCGCTTTCCGCGATGGTATTGACGCCAGCACGGACGACTGATCGCAAAACGTCGGCGAGGCGGATGCGGACCGGCCGCCGTGCGGTGCAATGCACAACAGACTTTTCCTGAACCCGGAGCATACTCGGGTGTACTGAGTGGCCCGCGATGATCTGCGGCGGCTGCCCAGCCACCAACCTGACGGGGAGAGACCACCATGTCGTTGACGACTTTGCGGCGCAGCATTGGCCGTGGAATGTTTACCAGTTGTGTACTGCTTGGCCTGAGCGCGCCGTTGGCTGCGCAGACCTTGATCGCACCGGGGATGATCGCCCCGGGATCAATTTCGTACAACGCGGAAGGCGTGCCGACGATCAGTGCGGCAAACGACAATGACGCCGCCTACCTGCAGGGCTACGCGCACGCTCGCGATCGTTTTTACCAGATGGACTTCACGCGCCGCGCAGTCAGCGGCACGCTGGCTGAACTGGTCGGGCCGTCCGCGCTCGCCAACGACATCCAGACCCGCACCCTGGGTCTGCGTCGCAGCGCCGAACGCACCTGGAGTGCGTTGTCGGACGACATGCGTGGCTGGATGCTCGCGTACAGCAATGGCGTCAACTACTGGCTGACGACCGCCCTGGCACTGCCGCCGGAATACGGCGCGCTCGACCTGACCCGCGCCACGCCGTGGACACCTGTCGACAGCATCGTGGTCGGTAAGGGCCTGGCATTCCAGTTGTCGTTCGATCTCGACATCGATCCGACCATCCGCCTCGGCACCTATCAGGCCGCTGCATCTGCTGCCGGCCTGAATGCGACCGCGTTGTACTTCAACGATATTTTCCGCGCGGCGCCGTTTGACAATCGTGTTTCGGTGCCGGGATTTCGACCCGCTGCCAGCGAGGCAACGGCGGCGTCCGATGCGATGGTTGGCGATGATCCGATTGGCGATGATCCTATTCCAGAGGTCGCACCCGTCGATCCCCAAGTGGTCGAAATGGCCCAGCAGTATCGTGATGCTATCCAGGGCAACCCGCTGCTCGAGCGAGCATTGGAAGGACGCGACTCTCCGATCGGCAGCAACGAATGGGTGGTCAGTGGCAGTCGAACCGCGTCGGGCAAGCCAATCCTGTCGAACGACCCGCATTTGAGCCTCGGCCTGGCGCCGGTCTTCACCGAACAGCACGTCTATTCGGCCGATACGCGTTTTCCGCAGCCGATGGATGTCACCGGCGTCACCGTGCCGGGCGCACCCGGCGTCATCCAGGGCTGCAACCAGACCATGTGCTGGGGCACCACGACCAACTCGCTCGACGTCACCGACGTGTTCAACGAAAGGTTGCGGTTGAACAGCTATGGCCTGCCGTACGCAATTGTGCATGACGGCGTCGATGAGCCGATCCAGTGGATCTTCCAGAACTACTACGTCAACCAGCTCAATGGCACGCCGAACAATGTTGTTCGCAACAATACGATCGGCTATACCAACGGCGGCGTGACGCTGATCGTGCCACGCCGTAACAACGGTCCGATCCTCAGCCTCAATGGTACGAGTGGGCTGTCGGTCGCCTACACCGGCTGGGGCGCGACCAAGGAATTGGAATCATTCCGCCGCATCAATCGTGCCGGCACCGTCACTCAGTTCAGGGAAGCGTTGACGTACTTCGACTTCGGCTCCCAGAACTTCGTCTACTCCGACACCGCCGGCAACATCGCCTACTTCACCAGTGGCGAGGCGCCGGTGCGCACCGACCTGCAAGCCGGAATGGTCGGAGGCGGCACGCCGCCCACCTTCATTCGCGATGGAACCGGAGCGGCCAAGCACGATTGGCTGCCGGTCGCGAATCCTCAGCCGAACCAAGCGACGCCGTACGAAATCCTGCGCGCCAACGAGATGCCGTTCGTCGTCAATCCCGCGTCGGGCTACATCGCCAACGCCAACAACGATCCGATTGGTTTTTCGCTGACCAACAACGCATTGGCCATGGCGCGTGCCGGTGGCGGCATCTACTATCTTGATGGCGGTGGTTCGTCGTCGCTGCGTATGGGCCGAATTGATCGCGAGTTGCAACGACTGATCGCGTCGGGCAACCCGATCACTCCAAACGACATGGCTGCCCTGCAAGCCAATACACAATCGCTGGATGCAGAGTTGCTGATGCCTTATCTGCTCGGCGCCTACGATCGCTCGATCGTCTCTGGCGCGTGGGCCGATGCGCGTGCGCTGGCGATGGATCCCAAGGTTGCCGAAGCGATCAGCCGCCTGCGCGCCTGGAATTTCTCCTCGCCGACCGGCATCCAGCAGGGCTACGATGTGGGCGACGATCCCAACGCGCTGGGAATGCCGAGCCAGCAGGAAATTGATCGAAGCGTTGCCGCGACCGTATACGCCACCTTCCGTGCGGCCGCACTACGCAACACCATTGATGCCGCCGTGACCCGAATTGGATTGGGCAACAGCTTGCCGGGTGCCGGCGATGGGCTGAAGGCGCTCAAGTATCAGCTCGACAACTACGCAATGCTTCAGGGTAAGGGCACCTCGGGCATTGATTTCTTCGTTGCCACCGGCGCACCCAATCCGAACGCGGCGCGTGACTTCCTGTTATTGAAGTCTGTCAAGGATGGATTGGATCGCCTTGCCAGCGCCGACTTCAACGCCGCCTTCGCCGGCTCAACCAATCTTGCGGATTACCGCTGGGGGCGCCTGCATCGGATTACGTTCACCCACAGCCTGGGCGGACCATTCAACGTGCCAGGCGCGAATCCGTATCCGTTCCAGAACCTTGCCAGCAATCTGCCCGGTCTCGCTCGTGATGGTGGCTACGAGACGGTTAACGTTGCCGCGCACAATCTTCGCGCCAATAGCGCCAATGCCTTTATGTTTGGCGGCGGCTCCGCGCGACGTTTCGTTGGCGAAATGTCGAATCCCGTCCTTGCCGGTCAGATCATTCCCGGCGGCCCGAGTGGTGTGTTGGGAAGTCCGTTTTACGTCAGCCAGCTCAGCCGATGGTTGACCGGCCAGTACAAACGGCTGCCGATCAGCCGAGGCGAGGCACTTTTGTTTACGGTGACGACGATCAACTTCACACCCTAAACGACAACGCTTGATCGCTGCATCGGATTTCGTTTTGCAGCAACTGCGCTCCCCTGAATCGCCGATGCTTTGCACCGGCGATTTTCTTTGACAAGTCAATCGACCGAAGGCTTGCCGACGCGACGCATGCCGACATGCGAAATGTCGTCTTCCAGATACGGATCGGTCACCACGACGAATCCATGTCTGGCGTAAAACGCCTCCAGATGCGACTGCGCCGAGAGGTACATTGCGCATCCCGGCCAACGTGCGCTGCCATGTTCCAACGCAAGTTCCATCAACTGATGACCGACGCCACTGCCGCGCACGCATGCATCGGTTGCGACGCGGCCAATCACCACTTCGCCGTCATGCCGTGACGGATCGAACATGCGCAGGCAGCCGACGAGCCGGTCACCTTGCCAAGCCAGCAAATGCCAAGTGCCGTCGAGCAGATCGAGTCCGTCGATGTCCTGGAAGATGCATTGCTGCTCAACTACGAACACCGCCGAACGCAGCGCTAATAGTGCGTACACGTCATTCGCGCAGAGCTGACCGTGTGACGTCAGCTGCCAATCGAGCGTGTTTACCGTCATGCGTTCAACGTCCCGCGATACGCGCGAATACGGTCACTTCCTCACGGTCGTGATAAAGCTGGCGCGCGCGCCAGTCCAGATTCCTGCCAGCCAGCCGTTCCACGAAAATTTCGCGACAAAGGTTCACTTCGTCAAGACGTTTTTTCATCGGCAGCTTCAGGTTGAACATCGCCATTCGGCACCAGCCTTCAGCCAGCCACTCGGCCATGCGTGTGGCGACGCGGCGCGGTTGCTCGACCATGTCACAGACCATCCAGTCGACCGGCTTGTGTGGCTGGTAACGAAAGCCATCGACGCGATGATGCTCAACGAGGCCACAATCCATCAATCGACTGTCCATCGGACCGTTGTCGATCGCGATGACACGAATCGAACGCCGCACCAGCTGCCAGGTCCAGCCACCCGGCGCGGCGCCGAGGTCGACTGCCGTCATGCCCGGTTTCAACCAGCGCTCGCGTTCGTCGTCGTCAAGCATGACCAGCAAACCTTCGTCGAGTTTGAGGGTTGATCGACTTGGCGCCTCGTGCGGAAATTTCAGGCGCGGAATGCCTCCCGACCAGATCGGTCCGCGTTCGATATCGACCTGCGCCAGCAATGCGGCATCGGCAGCGGTGAGAATGATGTGCAGGCGCTGCGGTGCAGTTGAATCGAATAAATTCTCGCGCTTGAGCACGCCGACCAGGGCCGAGTTGAGCGCGCGGCATAACGCAGCGAGTTCGCGACACTCGTCGCTGTCCGGCGCCTCGACGCGCGCATCGCGATAGCGCATGCCAGTGGCGCGAATCGGAGGCAGCAAGGAGGCGAGCCGATCCGTCCGATCCATCGCCGTCGCCTTGGCGAAACCTTCCAGAAGTTGCCGACAAAACACGGTGTCGCGCCAGTCGATTTTCCTGACCAGCACGTCGAGGCCATCGTCGGGCGTCGGTATCCATTCGACGAGTCCGCTGCCGCGCTCTGTGAGGGCGTAGCCATGCACATTGTGCTTGGCGGCCAAGGCGGTGAGCTCCAGTGCCGATTCGCCCTCAAAGCCCGGTCGGCAGAAGGCTATCAACGCGCGCTGCGCCGTCGCTTTGCTGGCAACCACCTCGCTAATAGGTTTCTCCACCCAAACTGGCGTAGTCGGCGAGCACAGCGCGGGCAGCGTCACGGGCGATGTCGCGTCGCACGGCGATACCGCGTTTTTCCAGTTCACCAACCCAGTCCGCAGGCAGCGGGCCTTCGTCGAACTCCGTAAGTTCCATCACGTCTTCAGCGCGCGCGCCAATCAGCAAGGTATCGATGCCGGCCCACACCGTTGCCCCGTAACACTGGCAGCAGGGTTGCGCGCTGGTGGCGAGGGTGAAGCGTCCGCCGTCCTGGTTCAGTCGCAGACGCTGCGTGCGTTGTTGGGCGGTCATGTAGGCCATCATTTCGGCGTGGCCGACCGAGCAACTCATCGGCACCACGCGATTGACGCCTGCAGCAATCAAGCGACCATCGCCATCGAACACGGCAGCACCAAACGGACCGCCGCTGCGGTATTCGATATTGCGTTGCGACAGTTCAATCGCGAGTCCAACCTGCGCTGTGTCATCGGCGTAGACGCGACCGTCCTCGTAATCCTGCAACAGCCACGCCGGCAACGTCAGGTGTACCTGTGCCTGCAACATCGGATTCTCCTGTCATTCCGGCGCGACAATGGCGACGCGCGGGATAATCTCAGTGTGCCGCCTTGGCCCAGACATCACGTAAGGTGACGACGCGGTTGAACACCGGGTGGGTCGCGCCGTGATCGTGGCGATCAGCAACGAAATAGCCCAGCCGTTCGAACTGCACCACGTCCTCCGGTGTAGCGTTGGCCAGTCCTCGTTCCAACCAGCCTTGCACCACTCGCTTGGATGCCGAATTCAGGTGGTCGACATAGGTTTTTCCATCACTGTCGTCGTCCGGCGTGGCGGTATCGAACAAGCGGTCATACAGGCGCACTTCCGCATACACGGCATGCGTGGCGCTGACCCAGTGGATGGTGCCTTTCACCTTTCGATCCGAGCCGACCTGGCCATGGCGGGTCGATGCATCCAGCGTCGCCCGCAACTCGACGATGTTGCCATCAGCATCGTTGATGATTTCCTGGCAGCGAATGATGCCGACGCCGCGCAAGCGCACTTCGCCGTTTGGAACCAGTCGATGAAAACCCTTGACAGGCTCGGCCATGAAATCGTCTCGCTCGATCCACAGTTCGCGCGAAAACGGCACCGAGCGCTGGCCCATCGCTTCGTTCTTGGGATGATTGGGAAAGTGCAGCGTTTCCTCGTGTCCGGCATCGAGATTGGTGATGGTCAGACGCAGGGGATCGAGCACGGCCATCCGGCGCGGCGCGACCGAATCCAGTTCCTCGCGTACACACCCTTCGAGTACGCCGAATTCAATCACCGAATTCTGCTTGCTGATGCCGACGCGTTCCGCAAGCAGGCGCAAGGCCGATGCGGGAAAGCCGCGTCGACGCACGCCAATCAGCGTCGGCATGCGTGGATCATCCCAACCGTCGACCAGGCCATCCTGGACCAGCCCGATCAGTTTTCGCTTGCTCATCACTGTGTAATCGAGATTGAGTCGCGAGAATTCGATCTGACGGGGTTTGGAGGGCTCGACCATCATGCTTTGCGCGCGCAACGATTCGGTCAGAGCCGCATCTTTGGCTAGATCGACCTTGTCCACGCACCAGTCGTAAAGAGGCCGATGGTCCTCGAATTCCAGCGTACACAACGAGTGCGTGATGCCCTCGATCGCATCGGACAGTGCGTGGGCGAAGTCATACATCGGATAGATCGGCCACGCATCGCCAGTGTTCTGGTGGGCGATCTTGCGGATGCGGTACAAGGCCGGATCGCGCAGATTGATGTTGCCGCTGGCCATGTCAATTTTTGCGCGCAGCGTCTTCGCGCCATCGGCGAACTCGCCAGCGCGCATGCGGGCGAACAGGTCGAGGTTTTCCTCGACGCTGCGATCGCGCGTCGGTGAGTTGCGACCGGGCTCGGTCAGCGTGCCGCGATACTCGCGCACTTCATCGGCCGACAGATCGCAGACGAAGGCCAAGCCAAGACCAATCAGTTTGATCGCCGCCCTGTGGAACACTTCGAAATAATCCGACGCATGCCGCAGCTCGTTCCACTCGAAGCCCAGCCAGCTCACGTCGGCCTTGATCGCGTCGACGTATTCCTGCTCTTCCTTGCTTGGATTGGTGTCGTCGAAGCGCAGCATGCAGCGGCCGTCGAACTCTTTGGCCAGCCCGAAGTTGAGGCAGATAGCCTTGGAATGGCCGATGTGCAGGTAGCCGTTTGGCTCCGGCGGAAAGCGTGTCGCGATTCGGCCCCCATGCTTGCAGGCGGCGATGTCGTCGACGACGATCTGGCGGATGAAATGATTGGTTGGCGCGGTGTCACTCATCGTCGATGCGGTCGATCAGGCGGAAAGCGTCGCAGTTTAACAGGCGCTCACCATGACTCGACTCGCATGCGCGCCTCGGGACGCAATGCAAACACCACGATTTCGCCATCGCGAAATACCGGGCCGCCGAACTTCTTCTCGATCGTTGGCATGCACGCCAGCATGTCCGGCCATTCGGGTATTGGCTGACCGGCGGGAAACGGTGGTTTCGGCCGGATCACCAGGTAGTCCGCGTCCCAAGTCGCGCCTTCGAGCAACTGGACGACAGGGACGAACTCCCGGAACCGCAGTTGATCGGACAGCGCGGAAAAATCACCCCAGCTCGACGTGCCGCAAACGCCTGCCACCATGCCAGCTTTGATCAACTGACGATGCACTTTTTGCAGGGTGTCATGTGGAATGTATTGCGCTTCCAGTCGCCACGGGGCCTCAATCAGCTTGACGGTCGCTGGCGGCAACTTCGCCAGCGACTGATAGAACTCGGAAACAGGCGTATCGAATTGGACCCGCGTCGGATCGCGGTACGGGTTGTGAGCCGGGTCGTAGTCGAACTGGAAGCGCGGATGTCCCATCAACTGGTTCGGGTAATACAGTGCCTCGGGGATCGGCCCGAGAATAAACGATGAGATCAACAGCGACAGCACGATGCCAATCTGCACCGCCGCCGCTGGCAGGCGCGACAGCAGGCTGGTGATGCCTTCGGCGACCAGCAACAGCAGCAGTACAAGCACCGGAAACACGTAGCGCGCCAGAACGCCGGGATGCTGGATCCAATCCGGCCGCGCCAGCATGATCGCTACCGGGCCAATAATCAGCACGAACAGGATGCAGGCGGTGAAATCGCGATCACGACACCACAGCGGTCGCACGCCCAAGGCGGCAAGAGTCAGTACGATGACACCGACAAGATGATGGCCTGTCCCGCCGAGCATCAGCCAGGTTCGCCAGCCGCTTTCGAGACTGGCGCTGCCCATGCCAGCCTTCTGCGACAGCGACGCCCAGTCGTTGATAAAAGCCGGCAGCAACAACGCGGTTAGCAACAGCAGGACCGCCGCTCCCATGGCAATGAGGCGCAGCAAAGTCATCAGCGACGCTCGACGGTGTTCTATGCTGAACGACTGAGCGACGCTCATCGCACCAAACAGCAGCAGAGGTGCCAGCAAGAATGGCAAGGTCATCAAGTGAAGCCATCCAGCAATCGTTGCGGCAACAACATAGGCGATGGCGTCGCCGCGCCGACCATCACGCCACCAGCGCGTGAAAACGAGTATCGCAATCAGCACAGCCAGCGCGGCGAGCGTGTAAGGACGCGCGGTTCGACTGAGGTAAATCATGAGTGGCGACAGCGCGACCAGGCCCAGCCAATTCGTTCGCGTCGCAATTGTCGCGACATCGCGCAACATCCAGAAGCCGACGGCCATCAACGCCAGCCCGGCCAGCAGCGGCGGCAAATGCATCGACCACTCCGAGAGCATTCCGCCGTCGAACAAGGTGCGGAAATAGAGCGTCAGCGGGATGCAATAGTCGGCAAGACCGAAGTGGCTGGCGATGTCGGCGTAACCCGAGGCCAGTAACTTGTGCAGTGCGTGCCACTCGTCGTCGATCAGGATTTGTCGCCGCAGCTGCCAGACCCGCAAAAACATTCCGACCGTTGCGAATCCGATCGCCAGCAGCAGCCATCCGGTTCGTGCAGCCTCACGCGACTGACCGTCGCGCGGGTCGACCCTTGCAATGCCGCTCAAGCCGGTTCGCCCAGCCGTTGCCTTGGATCGTCGCGGAACAGCAGCGGCTTGATCCAGCCCCAACGCCACAATCGATATTGCAGTGCCGTCCACAGCACGCCGAATCCGTAAATCACCGAGCGCCGGAAATTGATTTCGCTCGCTTCCGGGAAGTAGCGGGTTGGGCAGGAGATTTCGCCGATCCGGAAATCAAAGGCGAGGATCTGCATCAGCATCTGGTTGTCAAACACGAAGTCATCCGAATTCGCTGACAGCGGCAAGGTTTGCAGCACCTGGCGCGAAAACGCGCGATAGCCTGTGTGAAATTCCGACAGCTTGGAGCCGGCGAGGAGGTTCTGCACGGCGGTCAGCAATCGATTGGCGACGTATTTGTAGCGCGGCATGCCGCCGCTGATCGCGGTATTGCCGAGGATGCGTGAGCCAATCGCCGCATCGTAGACGCCGGACGCAATCAACGCCGCCATCGCCGTGATCAGGCGCGGTTCGTATTGGTAGTCCGGATGCAGCATGACGACGATGTCGGCTCCATCGGCGAGTGCCAACCTGTAACAGGTCTTCTGATTGCCGCCATAACCAAGATTGACAGGATGGCGATGGCTGCGAATGCCCAATTGTTCGGCGACCGCTTTAGTTGCGTCTGCACTGGCGTCATCGACCAGCAACACCATGTCGACGATGTCGTGCGGGATCGCGCGGTAGCACGCTTCCAGCGTTTTCTCGGCGTGGTAGGCCGGCATCACGACGGCAATCTTGTGGCCATGCAGCATCGCAAACGATCATGGAAGTCGTGGGGGACGCCATTATAGCGGTCGCGTTTGTGCCGGCAGGCTTGCGTCACTGCTGTGCGCGGCGGGTCCCGTCCCGTATCGCGCGAACGTTGAGTCAGCGGCGCCGAACCGCTAGAATTTGTGTCAGTTTTCCTTGCAAGGGTGGCCAGCAGGCAACTGTTGGTCGAGAGTGGGACATGTCGACGCGAGCTTTCCAGCGCTGATCAACGATTCGTCCACGCCATCCGGCCGTCCTTGAACGGCTGACCAGAAAGGGCGCTCGGCGTCCTTTTTTTGTTTATCCCGGAAATATTCCCATGATCAATATCACGCTACCCGATGGCAGCCTGCGCTCGTTCGAGCAGCCGGTGACTGTGCTTGAAGTTGCCCAGTCGATCGGTGCGGGCCTTGCCAAGGCAACCGTCGCCGGCAAGGTTGATGGCAAGCTCGTCGATGCCTGTGATCGCATCGACCACGATGCTGCGCTCACCATCATCACGCCCAAGGATCCTGAGGGTGTCGAAATCATCCGGCATTCCTGTGCGCACCTGGTTGGCCACGCCGTCAAACAGTTATATCCGGACGCGAAGATGGTGATCGGCCCGGTCATCGACGAAGGCTTTTATTACGACATCTGCAACGCACGGCCTTTCACGCCAGACGACCTTGCGGCGATCGAAGCGCGCATGGCCGAACTGATCGCCAGCGACTACGACGTCATCAAGAAGGTGATGCCGCGCGACGAGGCGGTTGCTGTATTCCGGGAGCGTGGCGAGGATTTCAAGCTGCGTCTGATCGACGACATGCCGGCGGATGTCACCGCGATGGGCATGTACCACCATCTGGAATACGTCGACATGTGTCGCGGCCCGCACGTACCGAACACGCGTTTCCTGAAAGCCTTCAAGCTGACGCGGATCTCGGGCGCGTACTGGCGTGGCGATGCGAAGAACGAGCAATTGCAGCGCGTTTATGGCACGGCATGGGCCGACAAGAAGCAGCTCGACGCCTACATCCTGCGCGTGGAAGAAGCGGAAAAGCGCGACCACCGCAAGATCGGCAAGCAGCTCGACCTGTTCCACATGCAGGACGAAGCGCCCGGCCTGGTGTTCTGGCATCCCAAGGGTTGGTCGATCTGGCAGGTCATCGAGCAATACATGCGAGGCATCTACAAGAAGTCGGGCTATCAAGAGGTCCGTTGCCCGCAAATCCTCGATGTGGAACTTTGGAAGCGCTCGGGCCACTGGGATAATTACAAGGACAACATGTTTTTCACCGAGTCCGAAAAGCGGACCTACGCGGTGAAGCCGATGAATTGTCCCGGCCATGTGCAGATATTCAATCACGGACTGCACAGTTATCGCGAGCTGCCAATCCGCTACGGCGAATTCGGTTCCTGCGTCCGCAACGAGCCGTCGGGCGCCTTGCACGGGTTGATGCGGGTGCGCGGCTTCGTGCAGGACGACGGCCACATCTTCTGCACCGATGAGCAGATCGAATCGGAAGTGGTCGCCTTTCATCGCCAGGCGATGAAGGTGTATTCGCATTTTGGCTTCACCGACATCGACTTGAAGCTGGCCCTGCGCCCGGATTCGCGGATTGGCGACGATGCGACCTGGGACAAATCCGAGCAAGCCTTGCGTGCCGCGCTCGGCGCTTGCGACGTCGAATGGCAGGAATTACCCGGCGAAGGCGCCTTCTACGGCCCCAAGATCGAGTACCACATGAAGGACTCGATCGGTCGCGCCTGGCAGGTCGGCACCATGCAGGTCGATTTCTCGATGCCCGGTCGGCTCGGTGCGGATTACGTTGGCGAGGATTCGGCCCGGCACACCCCGGTCATGCTGCATCGGGCCATCGTCGGCTCGATGGAACGCTTCATTGGCATCCTGATCGAGCACCACGCGGGCCAGCTTCCGGACTGGCTGGCGCCGGTCCAGGCCGTGGTTATGAACATCACCGATGCGCAGGCTGATTACGTCGCCGACACGGCCAAGTTCCTGAACGGGCAGGGCCTGCGGGTTGAGTCCGATTTGCGAAACGAGAAAATCAACCGTAAAATTCGCGAGCACACGTTGGCGAAAGTTCCCTATCTACTGGTCGTGGGTGATCGGGAAAAGGAGACGGGGAACGTTTCCGTGCGTGCACGTTCTGGCGAAGACCTGGGCTCGATGCCTATTTCGACGTTCGTGGAACATCTTAAATCGGCCGTTCCTGGCGCTTGATGCGGCGGGCGGTCAACTGTCACTGAAGTCCAGGAGAAGTACCTATCGCTACTGATAAAGCCAATCGCCGCAACTCCGAGATTCGGGTCCCGCGCGTGCGCGTGATCGATGCTGAAGGAGAGCAGGCGGGGGTGC
>JAYUYW010000323.1:0-9107 GCA_043752325.1 Rhodanobacteraceae bacterium
TTGTGGTAGATCGTTATTGCCGTCATTTCTGCCTCGTCGCAACGGTGGACGGGTATTCGTACCAGTCACGCGTTCGGTTCACCACGCGGACGACCAGCAACATTATCGGAACCTCAATGAGGACACCGACGACCGTAGCAAGCGCCGCGCCGGATTCAATGCCAAACAGGCTGATCGCTGTCGCGACCGCCAGCTCAAAGAAATTCGATGCGCCAATCAGGGCCGATGGGCCGGCGACGCAGTGCTGTTCACCCAGGCGGCGGTTCAGCCAATAGGCGAGTGCTGAATTGCCGAGCACCTGGATCAGGATCGGCACGGCGAGTAGCGCGATCACCAGCGGACGACTCAGGATGGCATTGCCTTGCAACGCGAACAGCAAGGTGAGGGTCAGGAGCAAAGCCAGCATCGATGCGTGGCCGGCATGGCCCAGCGCGCGATCAAAACCAGCTTGGCCGCGCCGCAGCAACCAGTATCGCCAGACTTGGGCGATCACCACGGGAATCACGATGTAGGCAACAACGGAAACCAGTAGCGTCGCCCACGGCACCACGATTGCCGACAAGCCAAGAAGCAGCGCAACGATGGGCGCGAACGCAAATAGCATGATGCTGTCGTTCAATGCAACTTGGGTCAGGGTGAACAGGGGATCGCCGCCGGTCAGCCGGCTCCAGACGAACACCATCGCGGTACACGGCGCGGCCGCCAGCAAGATCAATCCAGCCACATAGCTGTCCAGTTGATCCGCAGGCAACCATGGCGCGAACAGGTGGCGAATGAAAAGCCAGGCCAGCAGCGCCATTGAAAAGGGTTTCACTGCCCAGTTGATGAAAAGGGTCACGCCCATACCGCGCCAATGCCGACGCACCTGTCCGAGCGTGCCGAAGTCGACCTTCGCCAACATCGGGATCACCATGATCCAGATCAGCACGCCAACCGGCAGGTTGACGCCGGCCAATTCCATGCCGCCAATCGCAGCGACGACGTTGGGCATCAGCCAGCCCAGCGCGATACCGACCACGATGCAGGCGAGTACCCACCAAGTAAGGTTGCGCTCGAACCCACCCATTGCGACGGCGCGTGGATCCGCTTGTTCCGAGGCGACTTTCATTGCTTGCCGATCTCGCTCAGTTCGTGGTGCAGCGCGATCGCGTCGAGGCTTTTCAGAGGCAAGGCGAGGAACAGTTCGATACGCCGTTTCAGTCCCATTGCAGCGTTGACAAAGGCTTCACTACGCTGGCTTTCGTCGCCCGACGCTGACGCTGGGTCGGGGATGCCCCAATGCGCGGTCATCGGCTGTCCTGGCCAGATCGGACAGACCTCGCCCGCAGCGTTGTCGCAAACCGTGAATATGAAATCGAACTGCGGTGCGCCCGGTTCAGAAAACTCATCCCAGTTCTTGCTGCGGTACTCGGCGTCGGGCAGTCCCATCTGGTGCAGCGTTGCTACGGCGAGCGGGTTGACTACGCCGGTCGGGTGGCTTCCAGCTGACCACGCGCGGAAGTTCGGTTGTCCGAGTCCGTTGAGAATGCCCTCGGCAAGAATGGATCGCGCCGAATTGCCCGTGCAAATGAAAAGAAGGTTGTAGGGGGTGATGCGCATGGTCTGGCTTCCGGGTTGAGTCAGGAGGAAATTTCACACTCGCCGCCTTCGCAGCAGTGCTCGGTCAAGAATGCGAGCAAGGCATTCATCTGTGCGTAGTCGGCGCGATAGATCAGGTTGCGACCTTGTTGCTCGGCGGAAACCAGCCCGGCATTGGTCAATTCCTTGAGGTGGAAGGACAGCGCATTGCGCGCAATGTCCATCCGCTCTGCCATCACGCTCGGCAGCAAGCCGGCGGGTCCGGCGACGACTAGCGCACGGAAAACCCGCAAGCGCTGGGCATGGGACAGCGCGGAAAGCGCGGTGACGGCTTCGTTCTCGATCATTATTCAATGATACGTGAACTATTGAACTAAGAAAACTGCCTGCGTCCTGAGGCGCATGATCGTCGCGGAACAGCTACAAAATTGCCGAGATCGACAATGTTCCTGCGCGTACCGTGTAGTGCCGGCTTGAATTGTCAAATTCGATTTCATGGTGGCTGATGACGATGAGCGCTGCATTGCCGAGCCATGCATCAATGCCGCCGACCACTTGATCGCGGGTGTTGGCATCGAGGCCTTCGAATGGTTCATCGAGAATCACGATACTGGCGCCTCGCAGCAAGGTGCGCGCTATCGCAACGCGTCGAGCTTCGCCGCCGGATAGACCAACGCCGTACTCGCCGATGGGTGTCGCCAAACCCTGTGGCAGTGCGCGAACAAAGGGACCAATCGCGACCGCTTCCAGTGCCGCGAGCAGGCGCGCGTCGTCGGCCGATGGATCACCAAGTCGCAGGTTGTCGGCGAGCGTCATCGCGAACAGATGCGGACGCTGCGTGAGCAGACTGATCGACGAGCGCAGTGACGATTCCGGAACTTGGCGAAGATCGACGTCGCCAAATTTGATTGCACCGCTTTGCGGATCGAGCGTCCGAGCGAGCAAGGCAGCCAAGGTGGATTTCCCCGATCCCGACGGACCGCTGATGACGATGCGATCAGCGGGGGCGATATCGAGATTCGTCGGGCCAATCCCGTGTGGTTTCGCTTCGTTGCCGTCACGCGGATGGAAATAGCTCGCCTGCTGCGATGACAAGACATGGCGACTGCCTGTGTCGGAATGATTCGGACTGCCAACCGATGCTGTCTGAAATACGACCTGCTCGTTCTCGTTGAACAAGTCGTCGAGTCGACCGTTGGCGGCTTTCGTGCGCGCCCACGACTGCATGGCGTTGGCAGCGGGTGCGAGCGACTCCAGTGTGGCAAGACACGCGAGTGTGCTCATCGCCACCCATGGCAACGATACGGCTTGAGATGCCATCAGCGCCTCACCTCGGTAGAGCACAGCCCACGCGGCGAGTCCGATGCACAGCATCACCACGGCGAGCCCGGCGGCATCGATCAAGCGCTGCCGAAGTCGCCCATCGACGATCTGTCGATCCAGTGCAGTCCACTGCTCCCGGCGTTGCCGCCATGCGCCGCACAACAACAAGGTCGTCAATCCGCGCAATTGATCGACCGCCATTTCGCTACGCCGACCGGCCGATTCAGCGAGACGGCGATTGGCGAGGCATGCTTGTCGTGAAGTCGCGGCAGGAACGAGCAGCGCGGCTGCGAGCAACCAGGGCGCAGCGGCTGCAAACAACGCCGGATGGGCCAGCGTCACCAACAGCAACGCCAACATCACTATCAACGCGCTCCACAGTAACGGCATCACTACGCGCAACGGACCTTCGTCGAGCGTATCGACATCGGTGACAACGCGTTGCAGCAAGTCGCCATCGGCATGCTGCGCCAGCGGTTCCGGCGCAAGACGGGCCAGCTTGCGATAGGTCTGATTGCGCAGGTCGGCCAACAGGTGCAAGACCGCATCGTGGGAAACCAGTCGCTCGCCATAGCGCGCGGCAGTGCGAATCACGGCAAACGCTCGAATGATCGCGCCGGGTCGGAAGATGTCGAACGCCAGCGCCGTCGCGCCGCCGGCACCGGCAATCGCCGTCGCGCTGATGAACCAGCCGGAATAGGCAAGCAGTCCCATGCCGGCGAGCAACGCGAGCGTGCCGAGCAGCAATGCGAGCGCGAGTAGACCCATGCGCGGGCGCAGGCGCGAAAGCCATGACGAATGCGTCGTCATGTGCGCACATCCACGAGTCGACCGGAGTCGAGCGTCAATACGCGATCAACCCATTCGCGATCCGCATCGTCGTGTGATGCGATCAGAACGCTGCTACCCCGACTGCCCTCTTCGAGCGACATCCGTAGCGCGTCTGCTGTTTCGCGGTCCAGATGGGCGAGCGGTTCGTCAAGTAACCACAACGACGCGTTGCGCGCGAGCGCACGGGCCAGCGCGATGCGCTGCAGTTGTCCGCCTGACCAACCACTGCCGGCCTGTCCCAGTGGAGTCTCTGCCTGCAATGGCAACGCACGCACATCATCGGCGAGACCGGCGCGTTCCAGTGCAGTCCAGAGCCGAACGCGATCATCGCGATCCAGTCCAATCAGCACGTTGTCACGCACGCTGGCCGCAAACCATTCCGGGCGTTGCTCCAACCAGGCGAGGTCGCTCCACCAGTTGTCGCGATTACATTGCGACAGGTCGTGTCCATCGACAAGAACGCGACCCGACGTTGGCGTCGCGAATCCGGCCAGCAAGGCGAGTACCGAACTCTTGCCGGCACCGCTGACGCCACGCAACAGGACGCGCTGGCCGCGTTCGATGCGGAAGCTGAGGTTTTCCAATGCCACGCGACCATCCGCATGTTGCAGCGTGACTTCATCGAACTCGATGTAGGCGACTGCCTGCGCGGACTCCGGACGATGGAAAGTAGAAGTTGTGTCAGCGTTCGCGCGCTTGGGCACTCGTTCAAGCACATTACGAATCGCAGCCGCGGACGCGATGGCCTGCGCACGTGCGTGATAGTCGCTACCAAGCTGTCGTAACGGCGCGAAGAATTCCGGTGCCAGCAGCAGAATGAAGAGTGCCTTATCCAGCGTCATCGGCGTTCCATAGTGGCCAACGTCGAAACGACCGAGCAAGGCGAGTCCCAAGTACAGCGCTACCATCGCGATCGCGATCGATGCAAATAATTCCAGCACGGCGGACGACAGGAACGCGATCCGCAGCACTTGCATGCTGCGACGCCGATAATCCTGCGCACCGGCATCGAGGCGCTCAGCGCCGGCATCAACGCGGCCAAGCAATCGCAAGCTTGGCAAACCGCGCACCAGATCGAGGAACTGTCCGCCCAATCGCGCCAACGCACCAGCTTGTTGCGAACTTGCCGCGGCGGCTTGGCGGCCAACCAGCACCATGAACATCGGAATCAATGGCGCGGTTCCAATCAGGATCAGCGCTGCCAGCCAGCTAGATGGAAACACCAGCGCGGCGATCAGGATCGGTGCCGCCATTACGATCAATTGCTGCGGTCGGTAACGCGAAACATAACCATCCAGCGCGTCTACCTGATCGACCAGGACAGTGGCCAACACGCCATCGCTGCCGGCACTCGAGCGCAGCGGACCGAGCGCGGCGATTGCGTCGAGCACCTCGTCGCGCACGTGCAGTCGCAACGTGACCGATGAGCGCGCCGATGACCACTCCCTGATTGCGTGGAGGACGCTGCGTGCAATCAACGCGGCCGGAATGGCGAACGCCAGCAACCATCCACTGGCCGACAGATCACCGCGACTCCAGCGACCAATCAGTTGTGCGATGGCGGCAGCGAAAGTGGCATAAGCGGCAGTCGCGAGCACTCCTGAAATGGCAGCGCCAACAATCCAGCCGCGCACCGGCGCAATCCGTGCTGCCAGCCAGCGCATCGACAACGCTTCGTCATCCACGACCGACATGCCGCGCAGTCAGCGGCCGATTGATGGCGTTGATCGCACCATCAATCCGGATCGGCTTCGTCTTCCGGATAGCCTTTGAATTCCAGCCACATCGCGTTGATGATGCCGGCCGCGCAGGCCATCAGCAGGCCAAGTATCCAGGTGAAATACCACATTGTTTGTCGTCCTCAGTAGTGCGCGTCGGGGCCGCGCACGTGTTCAAGTGTCACCGGTCCGCGCATCACACGGAACACCCAACTGGTGTAGGCGATGATCACCGGCAGGAACAGCAGCACCATCCAGAACATCCATCGCAGCGTGTGCAGGCTCGATGTCGCATCCCACGCAGTCAGGCTGTGTGAGGGCTGCAGACTGGATGGCATCAGGAACGGGAACATCGTGATTCCTGCCGTCAGCACGACGCAAGCGACCGCGATGGAACTAGCGATGAAGGCGAGTCCGCTGCGTGCCGCGCCGAACAGCCACGTCGCGACTGCAGCGATGAACATCAAGGCGGGAACCAGCCACAGAATCGGCGCAGCGCGATAGTTCGCCAGCCACGCGCCCGCTTCGTGCAGCACGGTCTTCGCCAATGGATTCGACGGCGCGGCAGTTCCACCAAACGATGCGATGCGATAGCCATCGATACTGATCGCCAGCCAGATGCCGGCCACCGCGAAAGCGACGCACAGCACGACGATGGCAATGCCGAGACAACGCCGCGCCCGTTCGCGAATCACGCCTTCAGTCTTTATCTGCAAAAACGCCGCACCCTGCATGCACAGCATCGCCACGCTGACGACGCCGGCCAGCAGGCCGAACGGATTGAGCAAGCCGATGAAGCCGCCGTAGTAGGTGACCCGCATGCTGACGTCGTAACTGAAAGGCACGCCTTGCAACAAGTTACCGAAGGCGATGCCGAATACCAGCGCTGGCACGAATCCGCCAATCACCAGGCACCAGTCCCAAAATCCACGCCAGCGAGGATCTTCGACCTTGCTGCGGTAATCGAAACCGACCGGACGCAGGATCAACGCGAACAACACCAGAATCAGTGCGACAAAGAACCCCGAGAACGCCGCTGCGTAGATCAGCGGATACGCCGCGAAGATCGCGCCACCACCGAGGATAAACCAGACCTGGTTGCCCTCCCAGGTTGGCCCGACAGCGTTAAGCAACACGCGACGCTCGTCATCGGTCTTCGCGATTACCCGCAGCATCGCGCCGACGCCAAGGTCGTAGCCGCCGAGTACCGCGAATCCGATCAGCAACGCGCCAAGCAGCCCCCACCAGATGGCGCGCAGGGTTTCGTAGTTCATCAAGAACGAGAGTGCGTCGATCATGCCTGCAGCCCCTCTGCCGGAAGCGCGGGTTTCGGCGTGACGTGGGCGGGCGTGGGTTCTTCTTGCTCGTCATCCGGCCCCTTGCGGGTGAACTTCAGCATCAGCCAGACCTCGACGATCAGCAGTGCCGTGTAGAACACGATGAAGCCGGTCAAGCTGAAAACCAGATCCATAACTGTTAACGAGGACACCGACATCCAAGTTGGCAGCACTTCGGCCACGGTCCACGGTTGTCGGCCGACTTCGGCGACGATCCAGCCCGTTTCGCAGGCGATCCACGGCAACGGCATCGCGAACAGCGACACTCGCAGCAATCCGCGACCACTGCCAACGCGACGCCGCGCTGACGCAATGAATGCCCAGATGAAAAGGCCAAGCATCAGGAAGCCACAGGCGACCATGATGCGGAACGACCAGAAAACGACGCCAACCGGCGGAATACCATCGCGCGCCGCCTGCTTGATTTGCGCATCGGTCGCATCGACCACGTTGGGAGCGTAGCGTTTTACCAGCAGGCCATAGCCAAGATCGCCTTGGAATTGCTTCAGCATCGACTGTGCAGCGGCGTCGTCAGGATTCGCACGCACCCTCTGCAGCGCACCGTACGCCTTCATGCCGTTGTGGATTTTTTCCTCGTGGCCATCGATCAATTCGCGCAGGCCCGGAATCTCCTCGTCGAGCGAACGCGTTGCGATCAGGCCCATCATCCACGGCACCTTGAGCGCGTAGTCGGTGCGCATGTTTTCCGAGTCGACGATGCCGGCAATGGTGAACGATGCCGGTGCGGGCTCGGTTTCCCACATGGCTTCGATGGCGGCGAGTTTCACTCTCTGCGCGTGGCCCACTTCGTAGCCGCTTTCGTCGCCAAGCGTGATGACCGACAGCACCGACGCCAACCCGAAAGCCGCCGCGATTGCGTAAGAGCGCAGCGCGAAACGGCGATGACGTCCCTTAAGCAGATACCACGCGCTGATGCCCAACACGAAGCACGCACCGGTCACGTAGCCAGCCGAGACCGTGTGCACAAACTTCACCTGCGCGACCGGGTTGAAGAACACTTCGAGGAAACTATCCAGTTCCATCCGGTGCGTTTCCGCATTGAAGTGCGCACCGACTGGATACTGCATCCAGCCGTTGGCCACTAAAATCCACAACGCCGACAGGTTGGAGCCGAGCGCGACCAGCCAGGTCACCATCAGGTGCTTCACCTTCGACAGGCGTTCCCAGCCGAAGAAGAACAGGCCGACGAACGTGGATTCCAGGAAGAACGCCATCAGGCCTTCTATCGCCAGCGGCGTGCCGAACACGTCGCCGACGTACTGCGAGTAGTACGACCAGTTGGTGCCGAACTGGAACTCCATCGTTATGCCGGTGGCAACGCCGAGCGCGAAGTTGATGCCGAACAACTTGCCCCAGAACTTCACCATCTGCTTGTAGATGGGATTGCCAGTCATCACGTAAACCGATTCCATGATCGCCAGGATCATGCTGAGGCCCAACGTCAGCGGCACAAACAGGAAGTGGTAGAGCACGGTGATGGCGAATTGCCAGCGCGAAAGCTCGACGACGGTATCGGAGATCATGGGTGCGTCCATGGCGACAGGGGCGGGTTCCGCTCCAACAACATCGCTTGCGATGCTGCCATCAGACAATCCGCACTCGAGAATTCTACGCCGCTGTTTCTGATCCAACAGCTGCCGCGATGTCGCAGTGCAGCATGGCGTCGCAGCACCTTGAGACGCTACTCGTACAACGCTTTGCGGGGTGCACCCGTGATCGCAGCGGCCAGCTTGGCAGCACGCGCCGGCGGCAGTTCCTCTCGCAGCAAGGCAAACACGCGACGTCCTTCCGCAAGTACAGTATCGGCGGCGTCGCCGGCGGCACCCTCGACCAGTACGACAAACTCACCACGCTGCTGATTTGGATCGGCTGTGACCCGGGCGAGCAAACTCTGCAACGAGCCGTCGAGCACGGTTTCGTAAAGCTTGGTCAGTTCACGCGCTATGACGGCGTCGCGGGTCGCACCAAACACCGTAACCATGTCGGCCAGGGAGTCGACGATTCGGTGGCTGGACTCGTAGAAAATCAGCGTGCGCGAATCGGCGGCGAGCGCCTGGAGGCGTTCGCACCGTGCAGAGGCGCGTGACGGCAGGAAGCCTTCAAAAATGAATCGATCACTCGGCAGACCGGCGACGGAAAGTGCGGCGATTGCCGCACTCGCTCCCGGCACCGGCGACACCACAATGCCCGCTGCACGCGCTGCACGCACCAGTCGAAATCCCGGATCGCTGATCAGCGGCGTGCCGGCATCGCTGATAAGCGCGATGTCGCTTCCCGCCAGAAGTTGCTCGACCAGTCG
>JAYUYW010000324.1:0-20685 GCA_043752325.1 Rhodanobacteraceae bacterium
GCGATTCGCATTGCGACAACCGGACTGGCTACTTCAACAACGGGCGATGATCCGAACGCGATCACAGGCAGTGGAATCTTCATCAGCATGCTGCCGCAACAGGCGCGCCTGCTGGTGCCGCAACTGAATATCGACAATGTGACGGCGCCCGTGTTCGCAACGTCGCATGTGTACGCGGGCGAGCGCAATGTCGGTCTGGATCGTGATCTGGATGGCGTCGAGTTTTCCGACGCGCCGTGGTTGCTTGGGCCGATGTTGGGCAAGCCCGATCGCGACGAAATCATCAACCAGATCAGCAGCGCAAATGCCAGCGGCGCGCGGCTGTTCGCGCTCGGCATGGATGCCTACAACCTGCTGGGTGTGATCGATGCACTGCTGGCCAACCCTGGCCAATATGCGGAAGGCGCGACCGGCCAACTCACTGCGGATCGGCAAGGGCGCATCTTTCGAACGCTGGCGTGGGGGCAGTTCGAGAACGGTGTCGCGCGACCGAGCCTTGGCGCACTGACCTCGCAATCCGCGCAACCCTGAGGCGGCGAATGGCGGCGAGCACGCGCTCAACGGGTCAACACTACGAAGAGATCGCTTGTACCCGTTTGCAGGCAGCAGGCTTGCGACTGGTCGAGCGCAATGCCAACAGTCGCCACGGTGAAATTGACATCATCATGCGCGATGGCGAAACGCTGGTCTTCGTCGAGGTTCGATATCGCGTCAGCGCGCGTTCCGGCGATGGGCTCGACTCGGTCGGTCCGAGCAAGCGCACTAAACTGATTCGCGCCGCATCGCTATGGCTGGCCGCGCATCCGGAACATTCGCGACGTGCGGCGAGATTTGATGTGGTCGGGTTGACCGGCGATCCGACAAACCCAGAACTCGTATGGATAAAATCCGCGTTCGATGCGTTTTAAGAGCCGCCCGCAACAACCGAGTGAGAATCAACCCAGCGCGATGCCATCCGGTCGTTTGGCGCCAGCAAAGCGATTGGCCCAATACTTTTCGTCGAGACGATCAATGCGCACGACCTTACCGCTGGATGGCGCGTGGATGAAGCGACCTTCGTCCAGATAGATGCCGACGTGCGAGATGCGCTTTTTGCCGGCGGTGCGGAAAAACACGAGATCACCGCTGCGCATTTCGCTGCGGGCAACCTTCATGCCACTGACGAATTGCGCTGCCGAGGTAGCCGGCAGTTTCAGGCCCATGCTGTGCAGGAATACGTAGCTGACAAAACCGCTGCAATCGAAGCCCGAATCAGGGTTGCGACCGCCACGGCGGTAGCGAATATTGCGCAGGTCCATCGCCAGGGCGATCAGGCTGCCATGGACTGTTGATTGGTCGGCGGGGGCATCATCGGTTACAACGGCTGTAGCGATGCGCGCCGAGACGCTCGGTGTCTCGGGTGTCGCGAATCCTGCGATCGGGCCGGCTGCGGCCTCAGGCGCGAACGCAGCGAGTACATTCAAACCAGACCGCAAGAGAGTG
The DNA here is from genome assembly GCA_043752325.1 of Rhodanobacteraceae bacterium. GTDB lineage: Bacteria > Pseudomonadota > Gammaproteobacteria > Xanthomonadales > Rhodanobacteraceae > Dokdonella. The sequence continues at coordinate 1,483 of JAYUYW010000324.1, forward strand.
CCGGGTGTTGCCAGAGCAGTGCTGGTCGCACTCAAGGCGGCAAAAAGGATGACGAAGCGAAACAACGACTTCTGACACGCTGATGGCGTCGTCATGGGTACAGTCTCCGGCTGGATTGATGCAACGCGATCAGCCGGAAAAACCACCCGAACCGCGTCGTCGGAGGCGACCTTATCAGAGCGTTTTCGTGTTGTTGTTCAACTCCGGTTAACTAAACTGACGGGTGTTGCTTTGTTGCACGACCTGTTGCTTTCCTGCAACAGCACATCTGCAGGTTAGCGCCGGGAGTCTATGGCCTTGTGCATATCGGCGATCACGGCCGCGTAATCCTTGTGGCTGAAGATCGCCGAGCCGGCAACGAAGGTATCGGCACCTGCCTCGGCAATCTCGGCGATGTTGTCCGGCTTCACGCCACCATCGACTTCCAGTCTGATATTGCGCCCGGAGCGATCAATCAGTTCGCGCGCCCGCCGCAATTTTTCCAGCGCAGATGGAATAAAGCTCTGGCCGCCAAAGCCGGGATTGACTGACATGATGAGCACCATGTCGATCTGGTCGAGCACGTAGTCGAGAACGTTGAGTGGCGTGGCTGGATTGAACACCAGTCCGGCCTTGCAGCCAGATTCGTGGATTAACTGGATGGTCCGATCAATGTGTTCACTGGCTTCGGGATGAAAGCTGATCGAAGTGGCGCCGGCTTCTGCGAAATCGGGGACGATACGGTCAACCGGCTTCACCATCAGGTGCACGTCAATTGGTGCGGTGACGCCGTACTTGCGCAGCGCTGTGCAGATTGGCGCGCCAAACGTGAGGTTTGGAACGTAGTGGTTGTCCATCACATCGAAGTGGATCCAGTCGGCGCCTGCCGCGAGCACGCGGTCCACTTCCTCGCCGAGGCGTGCGAAGTCTGCAGAAAGAATCGAAGGGGCGATGACGGTGGATTGGCGACTCATGGCATGGGTCCGGTGATGTGTGTACGGATCAGGGCAGGCCGCGCTCGGTTTTTATGCGCTCGTAGGCGGCGTTGATGTCGCGGGCACGTGTTTCGGCCCGGCGCTTGAGCTCGTCGGGTACGTCGCCGAGCTTGTCCGGATGATGCTGGCTCATCAACCGCCGCCACGCCACCTTGAGGTCGCGCGAACTGGCGTTGCGGTCCAAGCCCAGCACGGCGTAGGGGTCATCAACTGGCGCATGCGTGGCGCCTGGCTGCTGGCGACTTCCGCCAGCGCCTTGCGACCAGCGGCCGGCATCACCGAAATGGCCATAGCCTTTCATTGCCGACAGCGCGGCGAGATTGGCTTCGCTGATGCCGATCGCTGCGCAGAGACGACGAATCAATACCTGCTTGGGTGCAGCCAGCGCGCCTTCCGCGTAGACGATGTCGAGCAGCATGTCGAGCAGCATGAAACCCAAATCGCGGCGCCCTTGCGACCACACGCGCAGGTTGGCAATCGCCAGCTCAACAGCGTAGCCCGATTGCTTGCCGGCGTTGAAGAAATCGATCGCGTCGGTGCGCTGCGCCTCGTTCAACTGCATGCGTTGCATCAAGGCCTTGGCCGCAGCAATCTCCTGCTCCGACACGCGCCCATCGGCCTTGGAAACCGCACCGGCAAATGCGAATAGCGGGTTGAGGAAATCGGTGCTGACCACACGCTTTCGGGCCGAGCCAACACGCTGGTCGAAGGTGTGGCCGAGTACAGCGCCGATCATTGCGCCCATAAAGCTGCGGGTGATCAGGTAGCCGATGATTGCGCCAACGACCTTGCCAATGATGCTCATGGCGTGGGCTTCTGGGCGGCGTACCAGGCGGCCAGTGCGGCGATGTCGCGATCCTGCAACGCGCCCGACACGGCGCGCATCGCGCTGGCAGTGCGCGCGCCGCTGCGGTACTGGCGCAGTGCCAAGGCGAGATAGGTTTCGTCCTGGCCGGCGAGATGCGGGATTCCGGAAACCGACGCGTGGCCGCGCTCGCCGTGGCAAGCGCTGCACAAGCCAAGCTGAGCGGGCCGGGGAGGTGGCTCGGCAATTACGTCTACCGTTACCAAAAGGCCGAAGAGGAACAACAAGCTGCGCAGCATGCAGGTACTCATAAAGATGGCCGTCAATTCTAGCCCGCATCCGGCTGGCGCACCGTGAATCGACGCGTAGTCGCCTACATTCGCGACCGCAAGTCCCGACTCGCTAAACTGGCGTTCCGACTCTGTAGCGACCCGCCGTGCCGACCACTCTCAGCCACTCGTCGTTGCCTGCCCTTGAACTCTTGCATCGCGGCAAGGTGCGCGATGTCTACGCGCTGTCCGACCAGCATCTACTGATCGTGGCGACCGATCGCCTCAGCGCCTTCGACGTGATCCTGCCCGATCCGATTCCCGGGAAGGGCGAAATCCTCACGAGAATTTCCAACTTCTGGTTTGCGAAGACTGCGGCGACTATGCCGAATCACCTGACCGGAATCGATGTCGCGTCAGTGTTGCCCGCGGAAGTAGATTCCGCGTTGTATATCGAACGCAGCGTGGTCGCCAAGCGACTGAAACCCGTTCCGGTTGAGGCGATTGCGCGCGGCTATTTGATTGGTTCGGGCTGGAAGGACTACCAGGCCAGCGGTTGCGTCTGCGGTATCCGGTTGCCAGCCAATCTTCGCCAAGCCGAGCAACTGCCCGAGCCCATCTTTACGCCATCAACGAAGGCGATTGCGGGTGACCACGATGAGAATGTCGGCTTCGACCACGTCGTCGAAAACATCGGTGCCGAACTGGCCGAGCAGGTCCGAACAATAACGCTTGCCCTGTATCGTGAAGCCGCGGCATTCGCCGCCGCACGCGGAATCCTGATCGCCGACACCAAGTTCGAATTCGGTACTGACGGCGACGGCAGGTTGTACGTGATGGACGAAATGCTCACGCCGGATTCATCGCGGTTCTGGCCGGCCAACGAGTATCGCGTCGGCATCAGCCCGCCGAGCTACGACAAGCAGTTCGTGCGTGATTATCTGGAGACGCTGGACTGGGATAAACGTGCGCCCGGCCCGCCGCTGCCGCAAGCCATTATCGACGGCACGACGCAGAAGTACGCCGAAGCCTTGCAGCGCCTCACCGAGACGGTATGACCGGTACCAGGGATGCTCTGAACAAGTCTGCACAGACAGGGCGGCCCCCAACATATTGATTTTGAACACGGGGTGGTGGCCGAAAGGCCCGCAGATCAGCGCACGCGGCTTGGCCATGCGTTCAACCGGCACTGTGCCACGCACCCCAACCTGCCGACTTTTCGGAGATCATTCCGCCTGATTGGATTTGTTTAGAGCGTCCCTACTGCGGACCCTATCCACGCGTGCCAACAGGCGGCTAGACTTCGGGCGGCGATCTACGCCACCACCGAGGAGTCAAGGTGCAACCCACCGATATCCACGAGCCCAACTATTTCCACAAGGTGGTGGATTGCCAATGGGCCTGTCCGGCGCACACGCCGGTCCCAGAATACATCCGCCTGATTGCCGCTGGCCGCTACGCCGATGCGTACATGGTCAACTGGCACTCGAATGTTTTCCCGGGAATTCTCGGCCGCACTTGCGACCGACCTTGCGAACCGGCCTGCCGTCGCGGACGCGTCGAGGAAAACAACGGAGAGAAGCCGGAACCCGTCGCGATCTGTCGCTTGAAGCGCGTCGCTGCCGACAACAAAGGCGACGTCAAGGCGCGAATGCCGAAGCCTGCCGCGAAAAAGAACGGGAAGAGAATTGCCTGCATTGGCGCCGGTCCGGCATCGCTGACATTGGCGCGCGATCTCGCACCGCTGGGTTACGAGATCACGATCTTCGAAGCCGATGCCAAGGGCGGCGGCTTCATGCGCACCCAAGTCCCGCGCTTCCGCTTGCCCGAACACGTGATCGACGAAGAGGTCGATTACATCCTCGATCTTGGCGTGGAACTGCGCGGCGGCGAACGCATCGACTCAATGCGATCAATGCTCGCCAATGGTTTCGATGCCATCTTCGTCGGAAGCGGCGCGCCACGGGGGCGTGCGCTGGAACTGCCTGGCTATGAGGAAGCAAAGGAGAACATCCACATCGGCATCGACTGGCTCGCGTCGGTTTATTTCGAGCACGTGAAGAAGGTCGGCAAGCGCGTCATCGTGCTTGGCGGCGGAAACACGGCGATGGATTGCTGCCGCTCGGCGCGCCGGCTGGGTGGCGACGAGGTAAAGGTAATCGTGCGCTCGGGATTCGACGAGATGAAAGCCTCGCCCTGGGAAAAGGAAGACGCCGCCCACGAGGGCATCCCGATCCTCAATTTCCTGGTACCGAAATCCTACGTGCATGAAGACGGTCGCTTGACCGGCATGACATTCGAGTCGGTGCGCGCCGAGTTCGATGCCAAGGGAAAACGCAAGCTGATCCCGACAGGTGAGGCCGACGTATTCCATGCCTGCGACGAAGTACTGGTCGCAGTCGGGCAGGAAAATGCCTTTCCTTGGATCGAGCGCGATATCGGCATCGACTTCGACGAGTGGGGAATGCCGGTTGTCGACAAGATCACCTTTCAATCGTCGCTGCCGACGGTGTTGTTCGGTGGTGACGCCGCGTTCGGCCCGAAGAACATCATCTGGGCGGTCGCGCATGGCCACGAAGCCGCCGTCACGCTCGACAAGTTTTTCAACGGTGCAGATGTGCATCACCGCCCGTTGCCGGCCGTTGAAGTGATCGCGCAGAAGATGGGCATTCACGAGTGGAGCTACGACAACGACATCGCACCGGACGAGCGCTACAAGGTGCCGATGCAGCCGACCGCGAAGGCGCTGGCCGACATCAAGCTGGAAGTGGAACTGGGCTTCGACGCGCAGACCGCATGGAAAGAAGCGCAGCGCTGCCTCAATTGTGACGTGCAAACCGTGTTTTCCGAGAAGGCCTGTATCGAGTGCGATGCCTGCGTCGATATCTGCCCGATGGACTGCATCACGTTTACGCGCAACGACGATGAAGCCGAACTGCGCACGCACTTGACTGCCCCGGCCTTGAATGTCGATCAGGCGCTGTACGTTTCCGAGCCGCTCAAGACCACGCGCGTCATGGTTAAGGACGAAGACGTTTGCCTGCACTGTGGCCTCTGCGCCGAGCGTTGCCCGACCGGTGCCTGGGACATGCAGAAATACCTGATCGGGATGACCCACGCCGGTAGCAACTGCCGCGACACAGCGGAGGCGACTGCTGCATGACACCGATCAGCGCCTGCAACGATTTCGTCATCAAGTTCGCCAACGTCAACGGTTCGGGTTCGGCATCAGCCAACGAGTTGTTCGCGAAAGCCATTCTGCGCATGGGCGTGCCAGTCAGCCCACGCAACATCTTTCCGTCGAACATCCAGGGTCTGCCGACCTGGTATGAGGTTCGCGTCAACGAGGACGGATGGCTCGGCCGACGTGGCGGTGTCGACCTGATGGTCGCGATGAATCCGCAGACCTGGGATGGCGATCTCGAGGAAATCGAGACCGGCGGCTATCTGTTCTACGACAACAGCAAACCGATGCCACGCTCGCGCTTCCGCGACGACATCGTCGTTGTCGGCATGCCGTTGACGGCAATCTGCAACGCGACCTACACCGACGCGCGGCAGCGCCAGTTGTTCAAGAACATCATGTATATCGGTGCACTGTCGGTGCTGCTCGACATCGACGCAATGGTCATCGAAAAATTGCTGGCCGAGCAGTACAAATCCAAACCCAAGCTGATCGAACCGAACCTCGAAGCGTTCCACCTGGGTCGCGATCATGCGACGGAGCATCTCGCGCCCATTGGCATTCGAGTGAAAGCAGCCGACAAGGTCGGTGACCGCATCTTCATCGACGGCAACAGCGCGTCGGCACTGGGATGCGTCTACGGTGGTGCGACGGTGTGCGCGTGGTATCCGATCACGCCATCGTCTTCGTTGGCCGAAGCGTTCGAACACTACTGCCAGAAATATCGTGTCGATGCGGAAACGAAGGAGCATCGCTACGCGATCATCCAGGCCGAAGACGAGATCGCGTCGATCGGCATCGTCACCGGTGCCGGCTGGAATGGCGCACGAGCCTTTACGACCACATCGGGCCCCGGCATTTCGCTGATGAACGAATTTATCGGTCTGGCTTATTTCGCCGAGATCCCGGTCACGATCATCAACGTGCAGCGCGGCGGCCCATCCACCGGCATGCCTACTCGGACCCAGCAATCGGATGTGCTCGCGTGCGCCTACGCGTCGCATGGCGATACCAAGCACGTATTGTTGTTTCCGGAAGACCCGACCGAATGCTTCGCGTTTTCAGCCGACGCACTTGATCTTGCCGACCGGCTGCAAACGCCAATCTTCGTGCTCAGCGATCTCGACATCGGCATGAACCAGCGCCTTTGTGCGCCGTTCGATTGGGACGACTCGCGTGAGTTTGATCGCGGCAAGGTGATGACCGCCGAGCAACTCGAAGCCGGCGCGGATTTCGGCCGTTACAAGGATGTCGATGGCGACGGCATTCCGTTTCGCACCTATCCCGGCACGCACGCAACCAAGGGCAGCTTCTTCACGCGTGGCACGTCGCGCGATCCGTACGCGCGCTACTCGGAGCGGGTTCCGGACTACATCTACAACATGGAACGTCTGCTTCAGAAGTTCGACACTGCGAAGAATCTGGTGCCGCAGCCGATTGAATCACGCGCGTCGCAACCGACAACTTTTGGGGCGATCCATTTCGGCTCGACCAGTGCGGCGATGGCTGAAGCGTTGGTCACATTGCAGGGTGACAGTTTGCACGTTGATGCGCTGCGGCTGCGTGCGTTTCCGTTCCCGGACCGCGTGCGCGAATTCATCCATGCCCACGACCAGGTTTTCGTGGTTGAGCAGAATCGCGATGCACAACTGCGCTCGCTTTTGATCAATGAATTTGATATCGATCCGGCGCGATTGATCGCCGTATTGCACTACGACGGCACGCCGATCACGGCTCGATTTATTGTAAGGGCGATGCGCAAGCGAATGAGCGCCATCCAGCCCGCCGTGCGCACGGCAAGCGGTTGAAGCACAAGGAGTCGCGATGACTTACATCACCAAGCCAAAGCTGCATCACCCGACCTTGCCGCGAAACGCGCTCGATCTTACTCGCCGCGACTACGAAGGCAAGGTATCCACGCTGTGTGCGGGTTGCGGGCACGATTCCATCTCTGCGGCAATCATCCAGGCCTGCTGGGAACTGGATATCGAACCGCATCGCGTGGCAAAGCTGTCGGGTATCGGTTGCAGCTCCAAGACGCCGGACTATTTTCTCGGCCAGTCGCATGGCTTCAACACGGTGCACGGTCGCATGCCATCGGTGTTGACCGGCGCAAACCTTGCCAATCGCGACCTGCTTTACCTTGGCGTATCGGGCGACGGCGATTCCGCGTCAATTGGCATCGGCCAGTTCGTCCATGCGATCCGGCGTGGGGTGAACATGGTCTACATCGTCGAGAACAATGGTGTGTACGGATTGACCAAGGGCCAGTTCTCGGCGACCGCCGACCAGGGCTCGTCGTCCAAGCGCGGCGTGGTCAATGCGGACAGCCCGATTGATCTGGTCGGCCTCGCGTTGCAATTGGGTGCTACCTATGTCGGTCGCAGCTTTTCCGGCGACAAGGCTCAACTGGTGCCACTGATCAAAGGCGCGATTGCACATCGCGGGCCGGCCTTCCTTGATGTGATCAGCCCTTGCGTGGCGTTCAACAACCACGCTGGCAGCACCAAGAGTTACGAGTACGTGCGCGAACACAATGAGGCCGTGAATCGCCTCGACATCATTCCCACTCGCAGCAGCATCGCGGTCGACTACGCGCCGGGCGAATCGGTCGAAGTTGAGCAACATGACGGCACGCGCCTGCGTCTGCATAAATTGGAAGACAACTACGATCCGCGCGACCGCATTGCCGCCAGCAACTACCTGCAACAACATCATGCGCTGGGCGAAGTGGTGACTGGATTGCTCTATGTCGATCCCGATTCGTCGGACCTGCACGAGCATCTGCACACGGCGGGAGTACCTTTGAATCAAATGAGAGCTTCGGTGCTGTCGCCAGGCCGCGATGTGCTCGAAAAGATCAACGATGGATTGCGCTAGTACAGAGTCAGTTCGTTCGGCTCGTCGCGTCGATGGACGCGTCCTTGTCACTCCAAACGCCGTTGATCCAATCCTGCACCCGCTCCCGGAAGGCGAGATCGTTTTCGTAGTCGCCGCCAATCAGTTCGGTTGGAATCGGCAGGGTGCGCACGGTTACCCGCACGTCGCGCACACGTCCACACACCAGGTCGGCCATGGTCGGCCGACCGTCCAGATAGACGATGCTGACGTCGACAACCGCATCAAGAATCGAGCCCATCGATTCCATCACCAGCGCAATGCCACCGGCGCGTGGTTTCAGCAGATGCCGGAATGGTGATTGCTGGCGCTCGTGTTTCTGTGGCGCAAAGCGGGTGCCTTCGGCGAAGTTCATCACGGATACCGGGATGTCGCGAAACTTCTCGCAGGCACGCCGCGTCGCATCGGCATCCTTGCCGCGCAGATCTGGTCGGCGCGCGAGTTGCGCTTTTGAATAGCGCTTCATGAAAGGAAAATCCAGCGCCCACCAGGCCATGCCCATCACCGGTACCCAGATCAGCTGCTGTTTGAGGAAAAAGCGCAAAAACGGAATTCGCCGGTTGAATACCGATTGCAGGACGGGAATATCCACCCAGCTTTGGTGATTGGACAGAACCAGGTATTTGCCGTCATCACGCAGGTCCTGCAATCCGTCGACATGGATCGCCGTTCCCCCGAGATGTCGAATGAGCCAGCTGTTGACGGCAATCCAGCTTTCAGCGATTGCCACCAGCCCGCGCGACACTGCACGCCGGAATCCATCAAGCGGCACGACCACCTTGAGCAAGGCCAATAGCAAGAGTGGCGTCGCGTGGATGACAACGTTGAGCGCGATCAGCACGCTCGCCAGTGACGCCCGCAGCAGGCTCAACACAGATGACATCGTCCACCAGTCGCAATCAGTAGCCACGGAAGGTACCAGACTCGCACGGCGTGGGGGGTCGTGACGGTCGCTGAGTCGCGCATAATCGCGGCAGCAAGCTGCGGACTCGTCTACACGCCATGACCTTGCATCGAAAATTCCTGTTCGTTGCCCTGGCCAGTGCGCTGGCGCCTTGGTTGGGTTGGCAGGCAGTGATTCATGTCACGGCATCGCTGCGCACGTCGCAGGAGCATGCCTTGCTCGGCCAAGCGCGCTCTCTCGCACAGGCGCTAATTCGTCTGCCGATCGAACAATTGCCCGATGCAGGCAGCGTGCCGGTGGTACGAAGCGGTTCGGCTATCCGCGTTGATGGCTATGCCGATGATTGGCCACCAAGCAGGAGTGGTGATCTATCCAATTCATCGTCGCGAGTGACGCTGGCGCTGGACAGTAGTGGCCTTTACCTGCTCGCGGAAATCCGTGATGCCAGCCGCCAGCGTCCCGATCCGCGCGATCCAACCCTCCGCAATGTGGACTACTTCGAACTCGGACTGGCAGTGGGCGACGAGCAGCGTCGTTACCGAATTGCATCAGCCGGACCCGGTCGCTTCGAGGTAGCAGCAGAAGACGAAGGCCAACGATTGCCTGACAGCCTGTCCGGCGAATGGCAGGAGGACGGCTCGGGCTATCGCATCGAATTGCGCTTGCCGCAAACGCTGCTTGATGGCCGGATTTCGTGGAAGGCACATGATGCGAGCGCGCGCGCGGTCGCCGAAAGTTCGCCGCCGCAATGGCGCGGCGTGCTTGGACCGCGACCCCTTACCGAGCAGACTCTTCGGTCGCTGAGCACGCCGGGGCTGCGCCTGAGTCTGTATTCGCGAGACGCCATTGAGTTGACCCACAGTGTGGACGCCGATTTTGCACAGGCGCGAGCGCAATCGCGCAACGATGCTCAATCACATTGGCTTGATCGCGCTTTGATTTTGGGTGCAGAGAACGTTTCGCCGGGCAGTCGGATGCCAACGTCACGCACCGATGCTTCGCCCATCTGGCAGGCGTTGTCCGGCGTGCCGGCTTCGATCTGGACTCGGAGCAGCAACGCGCCGCCATGGCTCAGCGTTGCCGTGCCGCTGCCGGATCGCGGTGTGGCAAATGGCGTCCTTCTGGTTGAAGACCGCGACGCAGCTGGCTTTCAGGCGCAGCGCTCCGCGCTGGCCTGGTTGCTCGGCAGTTTTACGGCAACTCTGCTGTCTTCAGTAATGCTTTTAGGGCTGGGCGGCAGGCTTCTTCAGCGTATCCGTCGCTTGCACGAATCTGTCGTGGCTAACCCACGGCACAATCTTTCGGGCAACCCCATCGTTCCGGTCGCTGAAAGAGATGAATTAGGCGATTTGGCTCGATACCACGCTCGCTTCACCGACGACGTGTCGACCTGGACCGAATACCTGCACAGCCTCACATCGCGGCTCTCGCACGAACTCAATACGCCGTTGGCCATTGTCAAATCATCACTGGATAATCTCGACCAGTCGCTCGGCACGAACGCGGCACGCGAATACCTCGGTCGCGCCCGCGATGGCGCAGACCGGCTTGCCACGATTGTGCGCGCGATGAGTGAGTCCAATCGCATCGAACGCGCCATCGCCAGCGCAGAATCGGAAGACTTTGACCTTGTGCAACTGGTTGTCGGTTGCGCGGCTGGATACGCAACCTTGGCGCATGATCGTGACATTCGCGTCGAGCTTCCGGCGAACCCACTGCGCTTTCACGGCGCACCGGAGTTGATCGCGCAGGCGCTGGACAAGCTATTCGACAACGCGCGATCGTTCACGCCGGTTGGCGGCTGGATCTGCTTCAGCCTGCACGTCGGATCGGAGACGGATGGCGACGCAGCGGTTGCTATCCGTGTTGCCAATCAAGGGCCGGCCTTGCCGTCAGCGATGCAGGATCGACTGTTCGACACCCTTGTCAGCGTACGCGAGAGCAGTAGTCGCAGCCCCGGCGAAGTCCCGCACCTTGGTCTCGGCTTGTATGTAGTCAAACTGGTGGCGGAACTGCACCGCGGTGAAGCCAGTGCCCGTAACCTTGATGACGGCAGCGGCGTCGAGTTCGTGCTCAACCTGCGCGGAATGTCGCGTAGGCGCCTGACCGATTCGCCGCCGGCGATCTAGCTTTTCTTGAAACATCCCTGCGCGAAATCTTTGGGCAAAAAGAGACCGCCTTGCGGCGGTCTCGATGGTTGCTGTATCAACGTTTCCGATCAGGGCACGGAATCGAATCCGTTGCGGAAGATCAGGTCGGAGCTGCACGCCTGCACGCGAACGTCATCGACGTACATGCCTTCGAAGCCGACCGACGTGTCGGTCGAGACGCGCCAGCGCAATTGCACGGTCTGGCCAACGTAATCGGCCAGGTCGATCAGCGTATCCGCCGCGTTGTACGGGCGGGCCGGGTTGTCGCACCAGCCGATGCCGCCGCCGGTGATTGCACCGCGATACGGGTCGTTCAGCAGGCGATTGGCGGGAAGGGCAGTGAATGGCCCACCGTTGCCCGAGACTTCGACCAGGCCACCGTCGTAGCAGGCAATTGCTCCGTTGGTTTCCAACTGACGCCAAGTCTGGAAACGCAAGGTCAGCGGCGATTGGTTGGCAGGCAAGACGATCATCGGCGAGGTCAGCACCTGGTTGCTGGCCGTGGCGATATCGATTGCACGCATCGCATTTCCGCCAGAGAGCAGGCTGGGACGCGCCGTGGAAATGGCCCAGGTAGACGCACCGGTACTGCCGGTCGTGGTGTACGCACCGATGCCGTTGCTGAAGTCTTCGTTGTAAACGTTAAGCGCTGTCGTTCCCACCGAGCAGGTGCCGGGAGCCGTCAGGGTGCGGAACGAAAAGACCGTCGAGAACGGGCTGGCACCGCAGGCATTGTTGGACCGAACACGCCAGTAGTGGACGGTATCGGAAGCGAGGTCGGAACCCGGCGTAGCGGTGGTCGCGGTTACCGTTGTAGTGAAGACGATGTTGGTGAACGCCGCGTCCGTTGCCACCTGCAAGGTGTAATCAGTCGCACCCGTGTTGCTCCACTGGAAGGCGGGACGCACGCTCACTCCGAGCGAGCTGTTGGCAGGGGAAGTTAGCGTAGGAGCAACGGCAACCAACGCCGTCACCACCAAGGTCGCATTCGTCGAGCGCGGATCAGCACCGGTTGCCGTGCCGTTGATCGTCAACGGATAGGTGCCGGCGGCAATGCCAGCGGTGTTGCTGATGGTCAGCGTGCTGGTGCCTGGCGTCGGCACCGGGTTGGGCGAGAACGAACCCGTCGACGGTGCCGGTGCGCCCGCCAGTGCCAATGTTACCGGACCAGCGAAGCTCGCGATCGAGTTGTTGGTGACGGTGTAGGTGGCGGTTGAACCAACGCAGATATTGCGGCTGGCCGGACTGACACCGAGCGAGAAGCCAGGCGTGCCGCACTCATTGAATCGGAAGCTGCCGATACGCAACTGCCAGCCGCGTTCACTGGTGACCGGGACGTACTCACTGACAAACCAGAAAGTGCAATCGTCGGTCGGATCGACATTCAACGAAGAGTAGTCGCCCCAACGTTGGCCACCACCGGTTTGCGACCCGGTACCGGTGTGGATGACGCCCTCGCCCTGCGGCATTGTGTTGAGAGGGTCGCCTGCCAGACGGCCAGTATAGGCCAAACTGGGAAACGTCGTTGCACTCGATGTGCTGTAACCCAGCGCCATGTTACCGGCCGAATCCTGTGCCGCCGAACCCATCCAGCGATGCAGGCCGTCTGCCGGGGCGTAAGTGCCTTGCTGGTAGATCAGCGGCGTCACGTTGGGGCTGCGGATTTCCCACCAACGCACGCCGGCAAATGGGCCGGGCGCTTCAACCGACTGGTTGGTGACCAAAGACTGGTGGCTGCCGAAATTGCGGTAGGCCAAGCGATGCAGTGGGCGCTGCCGATAGGACTGGATATCAACCAGGTTGGTGGTACCAGACTGCGGAATGCAACTGCGACCGCCACCAGGGCAGGGATAGATGGTGTCGTATGGGGCAATCGGAATCGTATTGGTTAGAACAAAGGTGGAACTGGCCGGGGTCACGAAATTCGCGGTGTACTTCCACAGTGTCAAAGCGTCCTGCGGAGCGGCATAGGGACCACCATCGTCCATCGCGCCCATGAAGTATGCAGGTGAGCCTGCGGGAGGCAACGTGAACCCGTCAATGTCCGCTGGCAACAACCCGTCGCCGACATTGTACGCAGGAGTCGGCGTGGCGAGCATCGAGATGACCGTCGGAGCCAGGTTTCCAGCCAGCATCTGCACGCGATCCATCGCATAGGCGCCGGCACCCTGGAACGGGCCACCGGCACCCAGGAACTCGCGGGTCGATACGTAATAGCCATTTGGCCACACCGACATCTTGGGATAGTCGGGGAAATTGCCGCCGGTGCTGATTTGATAGCGCTGATATGTTCCGGTTGGGTCGGGACCGGTCGAAAGCGCGAGGCAGACATACCAGACCGGCCCCGCCGAAGTAAACTGCATCAACAACCACCGGTTTGCGAGCTGGTCGTGCAGCACCACCGGGTCGCCGGCATTCTCGGTCTGACATGGGCCGCCGAAACCGGCCCAGAGCGTGTTCGTCAAGGCCGGACCGAACACGCTGGTGCCGGTCTTGGTGAAGATCTGAAACGACAGGTTGCTCATCGCAACGTAATGATTCGGGCCGACATCTCCGACCGAGTCCGGCGGCGCCACATTGGAAATGTTCGGCTGACCGTTGAAGCTCACCAACGGTGCCGGGATTCGTGGCGGGTAGATCGTGGTATCGGTGGACATGTCGTAGTCCTGAAAACCGAATGCCTGCATCAAATCCGAGTTGAAGTCGTCTTTCATGTCGCGCGGAGTCAAGCTCATATCCGGCACCGGCAGCGGTGTCATGTCGCGAAGTGCGGGAGAAATGTCTGCGTGGACGACCGGGCTGACGCCACGGTTCATGGCTCGGTATACCGGCGCGTCCGCAGCGTAAGTAGCGGAAATGCCCGCTCCGCAGATCAGCGCGAGGGCGCCGAACTTCAATTGTTGGGTGAGTCTATTCATTGCGAATCCCCGTTCGAAGGGTGCCGGCGCAAAGTGGCGCAGTGCACGGAAGCTGAAAGGTTCTATGCCGGTTCGCTCGGGAGGGTCCGCGCAGGCAAAAGCATAGACTCCTAGCGTTGCACTGTTTCGTCCTGGAGGCAATGCGGCGGTGCAACACGAAAGACGAAATGCCGCCGTTTCCCCAGGCTGCATCCATGGTGCGTCCTGACGTTCAAGCCGCGCGCACTGACACGACATCCTGCTATCGTGCCGCCCCCGGTTTTTGCCATCAGCCAACGTTCCTGTGATCACCCTCGAACAATTCAAAGACTTCGCCGCGCAAGGCTACAACCGTATTCCGGTAGCGCGGGACGTGCTGTCCGATCTGGACACGCCGCTGTCGGTCTATCTGAAACTCGCTGACGGGCCCTATGCCTACCTGTTTGAATCGGTGCAGGGCGGTGAGAGCTGGGGTCGCTACTCGATCATCGGCTTGCCATGTCGGCGCGTCTACTCGTTCCGCGGCAAGAGGCTGGACGTGGAGGAACTGGGCGAGGTGATCGAGCAACGCGACCTGGATGATCCCCTCGCCGAAGTCGAACGGCTGCGCAGCATCTACCGCGTGCCCCAGTTGCCCGAACTGCCGGCCTTCAGTGGGGGGCTGGTCGGGTATTTCGGCTTTGAAACCGTCGGTTGGATCGAGCCGCGCGCCCTGAACGTCGACAAGCAGGACCAACTAGGCACGGCCGATGCGCTGTTGATGCTGAGCGAGGAAGTCGCCGTATTCGATAACCTCAAGGGTCGCCTTTATTTGATTGTGCACGCTGATCCGTCGCAGCCGCAGGCATATGCGCGGGCGCGGCGTCGTCTCGACGAGCTGGTATTTCGCTTGCGCAATTCCAGTTCCAGCTATCCCGAAACGATCGATCCGAAACCGCTGGACGAGGCCGACTTCATCTCCGGCTTTACTCGCGAGGAATTCGAGAACGCGGTGCGGCGTGCGCAGGAGTACATCCGCGCCGGCGACATTTTCCAAGTGGTGCTGTCGCAACGGCTGAGCGTGCCATTCCGGTCGCGGCCGGTCGATGTGTATCGCGCGTTGCGTTCACTCAATCCGTCTCCGTACATGTATTTCATTGACCTGGGTGGCACCCAGATTGTTGGCTCGTCGCCGGAAATTCTGGTCCGCCTGAAGGAAGGCAAAGTCGTGCTGCGCCCGATCGCCGGCACGCGCCCGCGCGGTGACACACCTGAACATGACATGGAATTGGAGTCGGAATTGTTGGCCGACCCGAAAGAGCGCGCCGAGCACTTGATGCTGATCGACCTCGGTCGCAACGATGTCGGCCGCGTCAGCAAGACTGGCACCGTCACCTTGACCGACAGCTTCGCAATCGAACGCTACTCGCACGTGATGCATATCGTCAGCCAGGTTGAAGGCGAAATCGAAGATGGTCTGAACTACACCGACGTGTTGAAAGCCGCGTTCCCCGCCGGCACCGTTTCCGGCGCACCGAAAATCCGTGCGCTGGAAGTGATCGCCGAGCTGGAACCGGTCAAGCGCAATATCTACGCTGGTGCCATCGGCTACATCGGGTGGTGGGGTGATGCTGACACGGCGATCGCGATTCGTACCGCCGTCATCCAGGATGGGCGGCTGCACGTCCAAGCGGGCGCCGGTATCGTGTTCGATTCCGACCCTGCCACGGAATGGGAAGAAACCATGAGCAAGGGCCGCGCGTTGTTCCGTGCCGTCGCCGGAGCCGCCAGCGGGCTATGACAAGTCGCGGCGGTAGGCGAACCCAGCTGCTTTCAAACCGGAAATCACATGACCAGTAAACCACGCACGCTATACCCGGACATCGAGCCACACGACAACGGCATGCTGAAGGTTTCCGACCTTCATACGCTGTACTACGAAGAGTGCGGCAACCCGGACGGCAAGCCAGTTGTGTTTCTGCACGGTGGTCCGGGCGCGGGTTGCAACGCGAAGGCGCGTCGATTTTTCGACCCAGATCGCTACCGCATCATCCTGTTCGACCAGCGCGGTTGCGGACGCTCGACGCCGCATGCGGAACTTCGCGACAACACCACCTGGCATCTGATCGCCGACATCGAGCAGTTGCGCGCGCATCTGGGCATCGACCGATGGCAGGTGTTTGGCGGCTCATGGGGATCGACGCTGGCGCTGGCCTACTCGCAAAGCCATCCGGACCGCGTCACAGAACTGGTCCTGCGCGGCATTTTCATGCTGCGTCGCGCGGAACTGGAATGGTTTTACCAGAAGGGTGCCGACACGATTTTCCCTGACGTCTGGGAAGACTATCTCGCGGCAATTCCAGTCGCCGAACATGGCGACTTGATGAGCGCGTATCACCGCCGCCTGACCGGCGATGACGCCCAAGCACGATTGAAAGCCGCGCAAGCGTGGTCGGTGTGGGAAGGCTCGACCAGTTTCCTGTTGCAGGACACCACCTACATCAGCGGCACCGCACAGGACGAGTTTGCGCTCGCCTTCGCCCGCATCGAATGCCATTACTTCGTCAACGGCGGCTTCTTCGAGCACGACGGCCAGTTGCTGCGCGATGTTGATCGCATTCGCGATATTCCTGCCGTCATCGTGCAGGGCCGCTACGATGTGGTCTGTCCTGCGCGCAGTGCCTGGGACCTGCACCGCGCATGGCCGGAAGCGGAGTTGGTGGTCGTTCCCGACGCCGGGCATTCGGCGCTGGAACGCGGGATAACGCACGAGTTGATCGAGGCTACGGATCGCTTCGCACGCGATTGAGGTGCGATACCTCAAATGAGTCGGCCCGCAGCAGCGGGCCGATCATCAATCACGTTGCAATCTGTTTAGCGGATCACGCTGCCTCACGCGCCGCCATGCGCGGGCCTTCCAGCAAGGCGTGGCGCACACCAGCGACGACCAGGTCCACTTCCGCTTCGGTGATCTCGAAATGCGGAGTGAAGCGCAGCGAGTTGGTGCCACCGTGGATTACTCCAAAACCGTTTTCACGCAGCCATTCCTCGGTGCTGCCGGCGCCGAAGCATTTGAATTCCGGTCCCAGTTCGCACGAGAACAACAGGCCCGTGCCCTGCACATTAATGATGTAGCCGGGTAGTTCCGCTTTCAGTTTTTCCAGTTTGGCAACGAACTGGAGACCACGTTCGCGAATGTTCTCGCGCAAGGCTGGGGTCAGTTCGGCCATGACGACGCACGCCACGTCGAGTGCACGCGGATTGGTCGTCATCGTGTTTCCGTAAATGCCTTTGCGATAAAGCCCTGCCACTTTTTCGCTGACGGCAAGCACCGACAGCGGATACTGGCCGGCGTTGAGTGCCTTTGAATAGGTTTCCATGTCCGGCGCCGCGATGCCTTCCATCCCCGGATAGTCGACAAACGACAGCACGCCGTGGGCACGAATGCCTGCCTGGATCGAATCAACCAATAGCAACGAGCCATGTGCGGCCGTCGCGGCACGTGCCGCTTGGTAGAACTCGCGAGTCAACGCGCGGCCCGGATCACCTTCGCCCATGACCGGCTCCAGGAACATCGCCTGGATGAACCAGCCGTTGGCATCGGCATCGGCGAAAACGGCGTTCAGCTGTTCGACGCTATACGGCTCGATCGTGATCAGGCTGTCTTCGTGCCGATAGCTGGCGAGATTCTGCACGTAGGCCTTGCGTGAGGAATCCGAGTACACCGCCGGGCCTTCGGTGCGTCCATGAAACGCGCCCTTCACGGCGAGTCGCTTGATCGCACGACCGGCGTAACGCGCGCCCGGATCGGTCAGCAACTTGGCGTTGACGTCGGCGATGCGGCACGCCAGCGAAACCGATTCAGAGCCGGAGTTCAGGCACAGGAAGCGCGCGTACGGACTTCCGCCACAGGTATGGCCGATTTCCTTGTTCAACGCAGCGGCCAGCTTCAACTGGGCGATGTTCGGCGTCATAACATTCGCCATCACCTGCGGCTGCGACAACACGTTCATGACCGCCTTCGGTGTGTGACCGAAACCGAGCATTCCGTAGCCGCCAGAGTCATGCAGCACCGCTCCCTTTACGGTGACAACCCACGGCCCGCGCGCGGCGAGCGATACGTACGGGTTGACGGCATCGTCGGCATAAAAATTGATGAAATCGGCTTGGACGCAGTCGATTTGTGCCTGTTCGTCGAGCGCCAGAAAGCCGCTCATGTCATCGCGCAGTTCGACGTGGCTGGCGTGCGCGGCGGCGACCGCTTGGGCCAGGTCAGGGAATTCGCCCAGCAATGACTCCAACTTGTCGTCGCCAATGCCGACGGTACGGATTGCGCCACCAAAGTTGCGCATTTCATGAAGTTTGCTGAGCAGTGCGTGCATGGATGAAGTACCTCCGGGTTGCCGATCGGGAGCGCTCCGAGCGCCGCGAATCGGATACAGGTCATTGACCTTAAAGGAAAAAATTCAGGCGGTCAGAATATCACAGGGGCCTCGACGCCGGTACCCCCGAGCCTTCTACAATGACTCTTGAGCTGACGAGGTGACGGTGGTTCCAGCGACAAATGGACTGACGACCAAGCCGCCGATCAACTCAACGAGGAACGCGTAAAACTCTTCCCACGAGTCAACGCGAAAAACAGCCGCATTGAGCGCACAAGCCAGATCACTCAAGCCTGTTTCACTATTGGAATGTGCCCCCTATGCAGTTCGCGAGGCCTCGGCGCTTACCATTCCCCGCTCATGGAACGTCCCTGAAGTCGGCGCTTACTAGGGAACGTCTGAACAAGTCTGCCTCGTTGCGGTCATGGCAGGGTCAACGATAAGGGGTGGGAGCGGATTGACCAGATGAGTTTCGCGGATGCCGAGTACAGCGGCAAGCGCAAGCAGACGCGGCGCGAGGTGTTTCTGGCGGAGATGGATCAGGTCGTACCATGGGTCGCCCTACTGGCGTTGATCGAACCGTTCTATCCCAAGGCAGGCAACGGTCGTGCGCCTTATCCGATGGCGACGATGCTTCGAGTTCACCTGTTGCAGAACTGGTTCGGCTACAGCGACCCGGCGATGGAGGAAGCGCTGTACGAAGTGACCGCGTTGCGTCGCTTCGCAGGCTTGTCGCTGACGCGCGGACGCATCCCCGACGA
>JAYUYW010000325.1:0-3615 GCA_043752325.1 Rhodanobacteraceae bacterium
CCCTTTGTGCGTTGATCACGCGTGGGCGGCGGCGCGCCAGCAAAGGCAGCTATCGTTTGCAACGCAGCGATCTTTGCAACGTGAGTGGCTTGCTCTGCCTGTGGCTGGCCGATGCGGAACCTTCGCCCGCCGATGCCGAATGGTTGTGCGAACAATTCCCGGATCGGCTGTGGCTGGCGGTGGAACTGCATCGTGGCGCACGCGATGCGAAGCGACTTTCGCAGCAGCTCGCGTTCTGTGAAGAACATCGTATTCCCGCTGTCGCCAGCGGCGACGTACACATGCACGTGCGTGGTCGGCGTCGATTGCAGGACACGCTGACCGCGATCCGCCACCGCACCAGCATTGCCGAAGCCGGTGGCTTGTTGTTTCCGAATGGCGAGCGCCATTTGCGCCGACGCAATGCGCTGGCGGCAATCTATCCAGAGGGCTTGCTCGAAGAAAGCGTGCGCATCGCCGAGCGCTGCCAGTTCACGCTGGACGATCTCAATTACGTCTATCCACGTGAACTGGTGCCTGAAGGCGAGACACCGATCTCCTGGTTGCGCCAGTTGACTCACGAAGGTGCAACGAAGCGCTGGCCGCAGGGAACGCCCGATTCCGTACTGGCGCAAATCGAACAGGAACTGGTACTGATCCAGACGCTGGAATACGAAGCGTTTTTCCTGACCGTCCACGACGTGGTTCGCTTCGCACGCGAGCAGAAAATCCTTTGCCAGGGTCGCGGCTCGTCGGCCAATTCGGTGGTGTGCTTTTGCCTGCACATCACCGAGGTCGACCCGACCCGCGTGCAGTTGCTGTTCGGTCGATTCCTGTCGCTGGAGCGCAACGAGCCGCCCGATATCGATGTCGATTTCGAGCACGAGCGGCGCGAGGAAGTCATCCAGTACATCTATGCCAAGTACGGCCGCGAACGCGCCGCGCTGGCGGCGACGGTGATCTGCTATCGCGGTCGCAGCGCGTTGCGCGATGTGGCGAAAGCGCTCGGACTTTCGGCTGACCAGGTTGATCAACTCACCCGTTGCATCGGCATGCGCGAGAGCAACGATGCGTTAGACGAGCGTTTGCGCGAACGCGGTTTCGATCCAGATGCCACCGTGATCCGCCAACTGGTCTCCTTGACCCGGCAACTGGTCGGCATGCCGCGCCATCTTTCCCAGCACACCGGCGGCTTCGTGATTGCCGATGCGCCGCTGTCAACGCTGGTGCCGGTGGAGAACGCAGCGATGCCCGATCGCACCATCATCCAGTGGGACAAGGACGATCTGGAAACGATGAAGCTGCTCAAGGTCGATTGCCTGGCGCTGGGCATGCTCACCTGCATTCGCAAATGCCTGGACCTGTTGCGCAGCAGTGGGCGTCGCGACATAGCGGTTGTCGATATCGCCGACGACGACAAAGAAACCTTCGACATGATCTGCAAGGCTGACACGGTCGGCGTGTTCCAGATTGAATCGCGGGCGCAGATGGCGATGCTGCCGCGACTGAAACCGCGTTGCTATTACGACCTGGTTATCCAGGTCGCGATCGTGCGGCCCGGTCCAATCCAAGGCGACATGGTGCATCCGTATTTGCAGCGCCGGCACGATCCAGGTGCCGTCGTTTATCCATCCGAGGAACTCAAACCGGTCCTGCAACGCACACTCGGTGTGCCGCTGTTCCAGGAACAGGTGATGCAGGTCGCTATCGTCGCGGCGGGATTTTCACCCGGCGAAGCGGATGAATTGCGACGCGGCATGGCGGCGTGGAAACGGCGCGGCGGCATCGAATATTTCCACGATCGTTTCGTCAACGGCATGCTCGGCAAGGGTTACGACGGCGACTTTGCCGAGCGTTTGTTCAACCAATTGCGCGGTTTCGGCAGCTACGGATTTCCCGAATCGCACGCGGCAAGTTTTGCCTTGCTTACCTATGTCAGTTGCTGGCTGAAATGCCACGAGCCCAGCGCGTTCGCCTGCGCCCTGCTCAATTCACAGCCCATGGGTTTTTACGCGCCCAGCCAGATCGTGCAGGACCTGCGCCGCCACGGCGCCGCGGTGCTGCCGGTCGATGTGCGTTACAGCGAGTGGGATTGCAGCCTTGTGCCCGCGTCGCGCGATCAACAGCCGGCATTGCGGCTGGGTTTGCGTGAAGTACGCGGTCTTGCAGAAAAAGCAGGCCACGCGATCGTGCAGGCACGCGCGCGATTGCCGTTTCGCGATGTGCAGGACCTGGCCGAACGCGCCAACCTCGATCAGCGCGCCTTGGCGCGTCTTGCCGAAGCGGATGCCTTGCGTGGCCTGGTTGGCCATCGCCATCGCGCACGCTGGCAGGTCGCTGGCGTCGAAGCGCAGTTGCCGCTGTTCGATGGCATCGTCACGCCCGAGCAGGCGGTCACATTGCGCCCGCCGAGTGCTCGCGAAACGGTGGTTGCCGATTACGCCGCGACCGGTTTGAGCCTTGGCCCGCATCCGGTGTCGCTGGTGCGCGGACAACTGAAAGCGCGACGCTGCACCACCGCACGTGACCTGCCTGGATTGAGTCATGGCCGCAATATTCGCGTGGCTGGTCTGGTCACCTTGCGGCAGCGGCCGGAAACCGCCAGCGGCGTCACCTTCCTGACCCTGGAAGACGAAAGCGGCATGCTCAATATCGTGGTGTGGCAGCGTATTGCCGAGCGCCAGCGTCGCGTGCTGCTGGAATCGCGTTTGCTCGGCGTGGCCGGTCGGGTTGAGTTCGTCGATGGCGTGCAGCACATCATTGCCGAACAGTTGCTCGACTACACGCCGCTGTTCGATGAACTGGATTCACGTTCGCGCGATTTCCGTTGAGGCTATTACGTCAGCGTTCCAGCAAGAACGCCGGCTTGCGTGATTTCGGCAAGCGACGGATCTGCCACTCGGCACGCGCGGCGCTGGCCTTGTCGGGATAGTCGCGACTGCCTACCAGGCACACCGGCGGATTGGCTCGGGTGTAGCGCGCCCCGCGTCCGTTTGCATGCGCGGCATAGCGCGCGCCGAGGTTGTTGGTGATGCCGGCGTAATAGGAGCCATTGCGGCATTCGATCAGGTAAAGGCACCAACCCGGCGCGCTCAGTTTGTCACCGACAGGCTCAGTCATTGTCGGACTCAGTCGTCATCCCAAAGACTCGCCGGCGATGCTGCTCTCTTGGCAACCGGCTTGCGATCGCCAGCCGCAACCGCGTTCCACACCAGCAGCGCATCGCGCGTCGCGGCGACATCGTGAACGCGGACGATGGATGCACCGCGTTGCACCGCGATCATGGCCGCTGCGGCAGAACCAGCTACGCGTTCGCTGGCAATGTCGCGACCCGTCAGCTTTCCAATCATGCGCTTGCGTGACAGGCCAACCAGCACTGGCGCGAGTTCTGCGAACCGGGCAATCTCGCGCAACAACGCAAGGTTGTGTTCAAGCGTCTTGCCGAAACCAAAACCGGGATCAACCAGCAACTTGGCCGTTTCGATACCGGCCATCTGGCAGGCGAACAGGCGCTCGGCGAGGAAACGATGCACGGTGCCGACAACATCGTCGTAGTGCGGATCGTCCTGCATCGTGCGCGGCTGGCCAAGCATGTGCATCAGGCAAACCGGCACGCCGAGTGCTGCCGCAGCTTCG
>JAYUYW010000326.1:0-9024 GCA_043752325.1 Rhodanobacteraceae bacterium
TCCGGAAGAAATGAAGGAAATCTTCGGCGACGCATGGCCGCAATGGCCGGCCGAAGACTACGCGTTGATCAAGCAGCCACTCGACTTCATCGGCATCAACTACTACACGCGCAGCGTGACCCGGCACAACGACGATTGCTGGCCGCTCAAGGGGTCCGCCGTGAAGCAGCACGCTACCTACAGCGAAACCAACTGGGAAGTGTTTCCGCAGGGCCTCACTGACGTACTCGGCTGGGTGCGTGATCGCTACGGCAATCCGCCGGTGATGATCACCGAGAACGGATCGGCGTTCTATGACAGCCCCGTCGCGGAACTCGATGTCGTTGACGATCCGCAGCGCGTCGCCTACCAGCGCAAGCACCTGCGCGCTGTGCACGATGCGATTTCCGCAGGCTGCGACGTGCGTGGCTACATGGCGTGGTCGCTACTCGACAACCTGGAGTGGTCACACGGCTTCAGCAAGCGCTTCGGCATCGTGCATGTCGATTTTGCTACGCAGATACGAACGAAGAAGAAGAGTGCGTTGCATTACGCTGAAGTCATCGCAAGCAACGGCACCTCCCTCGACGATTGATCGCGACTACGTATTCGCTGGTGGCGTTTCGTCCAGCGAGTCGTTTTTTAATGCCACCACCCAGCAAAAAGAAACCCGCGCTAGTCGGGTTTCTGGCGAATCTTTGGATTGTTTGGTCGGGGAGACAGGATTCGAACCTACGACCTCTACGTCCCGAACGTAGCGCTCTACCAGACTGAGCTACACCCCGAAATCCCGCGTTGCAGCGGGGCGCGAATCATAGCGATGCGGTCGGCCAAGTGCAATGGTGAAGAGGGGATCAGGAGAGCATGGACTTGCGTGCGACAGCGTGCGTCAGCGGTCCAACGGAGCAGTTCTGCTAACCTTTCCGGGCTTGCGATACCCCGATCACCACCGCTCATCGCGCGCAAGCGTGAGGCGAACCGACAGGTTGTAATCATGGCTTTGACTTCCGCCCGCACGCCGCCCGGTATGCTCGAACTTTTGCCGCTGGACCAGGTGGCGTTCCAGGGCATGCTGGACACGATCCGCCGCAACTTCGAGCGCTTCGGCTACCTGCCGATCGAGACGCCAGTGATGGAGTTTTCCGACGTGCTGCTGACCAAGACCGGTGGCGAAACCGAGCGCCAGGTCTATTTCGTGCAGTCAACGGGGTCGCTGGAGCAAGGTGGTCGGCCAGAACTCGCCTTGCGCTTTGATCTGACAGTGCCGCTCGCGCGATACGTGGCCGAGCACGAGCACGACCTGTCGTTCCCGTTTCGTCGCTACCAGATGCAGCGCGTTTATCGCGGCGAGCGTGCGCAGCGCGGACGCTTTCGCGAGTTCTATCAATGCGACATTGATGTCATCGGCAAGGACTCGCTGGCGGTGCGCTACGACGCCGAAATTCCGGCAACGATCTACAGCGTCTTCCGCGATCTCGCTATTGGCCCGTTCACCATCCAACTCAACAATCGCAAGTTGATGCGTGGCTATTTCGAGAACCTGGGCATTGCTGACGGCGAGCAGCAGATGCTGGTGCTGCGCGAGGTCGACAAGCTCGACAAGCGTGGCGCGGACGCTATTCGTGCAACGCTGGCAGCGGAACCGTTCTCGCTGTCAGACGATGTGATCGCACCCATCCTCGCCTTCGTCGAAGTGCGTTCGACATCGCTATCTGATGCACTGGCGAAACTCGATGCACTTGGCAGTGGCACCGAAACCTTCGAGCAGGGCCGCAACGAATTGAAGGACGTTCTGGGCATGCTCGACGCGCTCGGTGTTCCCGAATCACACTACGCCTTGAACCTGTCCATTGCACGTGGGCTGGACTACTACACTGGCACCGTTTACGAAACGACGTTGAACGAACATCCGCAGATTGGCTCGATCTGCTCGGGTGGCCGCTACGAAAACCTCGCTGGCACATATACGAAATCAAAACTGCCGGGCGTCGGTATTTCAATTGGCGCGACGCGGCTTTACTGGCAGTTGCGCGAAGCTGGGTTGATTGGCCGGGCAACCAGCACCGTTAAAGCGCTGGTGACGCAAATGGACGAAGCCCTGCTACCCAACTACCTCGCCATTGCCAACGAGCTGCGTCTGGGTGGCATCAACACCGAAGTGGTGATGGAATCATCCAAGCTCGGCAAGCAGTTCAAGTACGCGGACAAGGCGGGCATTCGATTCGTCATCGTCGTTGGTGAGGACGAGCTGCAGAAGGGCACCGTTACGGTGAAGGACTTGCGCCGCGAGGATCAGTTCGAAGTGCCGCGCGGCGAACTCGTCAAGACGCTGCGCGTTGAGCTTGCACAATCGGAAGCCTTGCGGGACGCGTAGCGGCTGAAGTTGCCGTCAGGCACGATCGATCGTGCAGCGCGCCAGCATGCCACGGGCGAGCATGGCGTACTGACGACGGCGCAGCAGCAACCTCCATTGCCCGCCACCAACTTGCCGCCAGAGCACGGCGGCGCGGGTCGCTGCGAGTAACAATGCGCGTATTTGTTCTACCCGAGTTTCCTGACTTAGCTGCTGAGGATTGCCGTGCACGGTGATGCGTGGTCGCAAGGTCGACAGGGTTTCGCTGTAGACGCCGGCAAGGCCGCTGACCATGGCTGGTGCGGTCGGCGGCAGCTCGCTGCGGTTCGCCTGGACACGCTCGATCCCGTCACGCAGTTTTCCGAGCATCTCGCGCTTTGTGCTCAACTTGCGTTCCGTTCGCAGTACCGAGACTGCCAACTGGGTCAACTGCATGTCACGTTCCGCCTGGTTGTCGAGCTGGGCAATCAGAGCGATCAAACCTTGGCGCAGGTTGGACAGGCCGCCGAATACGTCGGCTGGCGAGTCCGCATCAAAACGAAAAACGCTGGCGAGGCTTGTCTCCACCTCACACGGCTCGAAGCGTCCGCTGGTGGCCGCGAGCCGAACCAGTTGGCAGGCTTGGAACACGCCGGCCAGGGCGATGACATGCGACTCAAGCATGCGCGACTTCTCCACGTTGTTGTTCGCCATCGGCAGGCATGGCTTCCCCGAGTTGCAAGCCGGGTGCATTGGATTGGGTAATGATGGCGCCGCCAAGGCAGGCGTCATCGCGATAAAAGACTATGGACTGACCTGGTGTCACGGCGCGTTGTTGGGCGTCGAAATAAACTTGGCAACGCGCGCCGCTGATGGTCACGATGCAATCCTGATCCGGCTGTCGATAACGCGTCTTCGCCGTGCAACGAAACTCGGTAGCAGGGGCGGCTCCTGAAACCCAGGTGCATTCTTCGGCATACAGATTGGTCGAAATCAGCCAGTCGTTTGCGTTGCCTTGGACTGCGTAGACGACGTTGCGCGACACGTTCTTGCCGACTACGTACCAAGGCTCGGCAGGCATGTCGTTGCGACCCCCAATGCCAAGCCCGCTGCGCTGCCCCAAGGTGTAATACATCGCGCCTTCGTGCTCGCCAACGCGGACCCCGTCGGGTGTCAGGATCGGGCCCGGCTTGGCCGGAATGTAGCGGCCGAGGAACTCGCGAAAATCGCGTTCGCCGATGAAGCAGATGCCGGTTGAATCCTTTTTGTTGTGAACGCCAAATCCGGCGGCCTGCGCGATTCTGCGCACTTCGGGCTTGGCCAGTTCGCCGATCGGGAACAGCGTAGACGCCAGTTGGTGTTGGCCGAGCGTATGCAGGAAATAGCTTTGATCCTTGTCGCGATCAGCCCCGCGAAGCAGCGTCCACGCATCGCCGTCGCGTCCGACCCGCGCGTAATGCCCAGTCGCGATATGGCTGAAGCCAAGTGAGTGCGCGGTATCGAGGAAGGTCTTGAACTTGATCTCGCGGTTGCACAGCACATCGGGATTGGGCGTACGACCGGCGCGGTATTCGTCAAGAAAATGCGCGAAGACCTGGTCCCAGTATTCGTTTGAAAAATTGCGGGTATGGAAGGCAATCCCAAGCTTCGCGGCAAGCGCGACGGCATCCTTACGGTCCTCCTCAGCGCGACATGGTCCTTGGCGGTCGTCTTCCTCCCAGTTATTCATGAACAGACCGGCTATCTGCTTGCCTTCTTCCTGCAAGCGCAAAGCGGCGACCGACGAATCCACGCCGCCGGACAAACCGACCAGAATGTCAGTCGCAGACATCGGTCAACTCGCGGCGCGCGTTGGCAGCCAGCGGATCGCATCCAGCGGCAGTCGCACGCCGCCAAGGAAGTCGTCGACGCTGGCCAGCACCATCGGGCTGCGCAGGCGCTCCGTGGAAGCAATGATCTCATCGCGATTCAGCCAAAGCGCACGCACGATGCCGTCGTCCAATAACCGCTCGGGATGATGGAGCAGGGGCTGTGCGGAAAAAGTGAAGCGGATGAACTGATCACCCGACGACACGCTGGTCCATTGCTGCACGGCGAGCAAGCCGGTCAGCTCGACGTCCCAGCCGGTTTCCTCAAGCGTTTCGCGAACAGCGGCGTGTTGCAGCGTTTCGTCGGGATCGAGATGCCCTGCGGGCTGATTCAGCACCAGATGGCCACGCACCGTTTCCTCGACCAGCAGGAACTGGCCGTTGCGTGGCACAACGGTTGCGACGGTGACGTGCGGACACCAGATCACTTCCTTGCTGAATTGTTGGGCGACGGCAGCGCTGGACTCTATCTTCATGTCTGGCAGTTTAACCGAGCACTCTGGGGGACCTGTACGCAGCGGAGTCGACCACACTGGATGGCGCTTGAATAGGGCGGTTTCGGCGCCCATGTCGCAGTACTTCACGGCGCTATACTCGATCAACGAGATGATTTTCCCACAATCAATGACACAACCGCAGGAACCAGCTCACCAGCGTGAACACGGCGTTGCGGTCGAAGAAGCGCGGCCGGAGGTTGCGCGGCCGCCGTTGTATCAGGTCGTGTTGCTCAACGACGACTACACACCGATGGATTTCGTCATCGTCGTACTGGAAAGTTTTTTCGGCCTGAATCGAGAGCGCGCCACCCAGGTCATGTTGCACGTGCATACTCGCGGCAAGGGAGTATGCGGCGTGTTCACTCGCGAAATTGCCGAGACGAAGGTCAACCACGTCAACGAATTCGCGCGCAGCCATCAACATCCGTTGATGTGCTCGATGGAACAGGCCTGACCGTTATCAACGCGTACGTATTCCGGAGCACAGTCCATGTTTAGCAAGGATCTCGAAGCCACCATCAGCCAGTGCTACAAGTCGGCACGCGAGATGCGTCACGAGTTCATGACGGTCGAGCATTTGTTACTGGCCCTACTCGAAAACCCGTCGGCGCTCGCCGTGTTGCGCGCCAACACCGCCAGCGTCGACAAGCTCAATCGCGACCTGCAGGCGATCATCAACGAAACCGTGCCAGTGCTGCCGACCAGCGACGAGCGCGATACGCAGCCGACACTGGGCTTCCAGCGCGTGCTGCAACGAGCGGTCTATCACGTGCAATCGTCCGGGCGAAAAGAAGTAACCGGCGCGAACGTGCTGGTCGCGATCTTTGGCGAAAAGGATTCGCATGCAGTTTACTTCCTCGGCGTGCAGGAAATCAGCCGCCTCGACGTGGTCAATTATCTTTCACATGGCGTCGCCAAGCTTGGCGATGAAGGTGGCGAGCCGGGCAAGTCCTCGGCCGATGCGTCGCGCGAAGGCGAGACGGGTGAAGAACGCAGCAATCCGCTTACCGATTTCGCCAGCAACCTCAACGAACTGGCCAAGGCCGGCAAAATCGATCCATTGATCGGGCGGACCGAGGAAATCGAGCGCACCATCCAGGTGCTGTGCAGGCGCCGCAAGAACAATCCGCTCTACGTCGGTGAGGCCGGCGTCGGCAAGACGGCGATCGCCGAAGGCTTGGCTAAACGCATCGTCGAAGGCGAAGTTCCGGCCATTCTCGAGGACGCGACAATCTATGCGCTCGATTTGGGCGCGCTGGTTGCCGGTACGAAGTATCGAGGCGATTTCGAGAAGAGGCTCAAAGCCGTCATCAACCAGTTGAAGAAGGAACCTGGCTCAATCCTGTTCATCGACGAAATCCACACCATTATTGGTGCCGGCTCCGCTTCTGGAGGAACCATGGATGCGTCGAACCTGATAAAGCCTATTCTCGCATCAGGCGAAATGCGTTGCATCGGCTCGACCACTTATCAGGAATATCGCGGCATCTTTGAGAAGGATCGCGCGCTGGCGCGGCGGTTCCAGAAGATCGACATCGTCGAGCCCTCGATTGCCGAAAGCGTAGAAATTTTGAAGGGATTGAAGTCGCGCTTCGAGGAACACCATCAAGTCGAGTACAGCAATGATGCCTTGCAGGCTGCGGTCGATTTGTCGGTCAAACATATAGCCGACCGCTTGCTGCCGGACAAGGCCATCGACGTCATCGACGAGGCTGGTGCTCGCCAGCGTTTGATGCCGCCAGACGAGCGCACTGGCTTGGTCGGCGTCACCGAAGTCGAGTTCATCGTTGCGCGAATGGCGCGGATTCCGACCAAGCAGGTGTCGGCCTCGGATCGCGATGTGCTACGCAATCTTGAGCGCAACCTCAACATGGTCGTGTTTGGTCAGGACGCGGCAATACAGACGCTGACCAGCGCGATCAAGATGGCACGCTCTGGACTTGGCAATCCTGACAAGCCGATCGGCAACTTCCTGTTGGCTGGCCCGACTGGCGTCGGCAAGACCGAAGTCACGCGGCAACTCGCTTTGCAACTTGGCGTCGAGCTGGTTCGCTTCGATATGTCCGAATACATGGAAGCGCATTCAGTGTCGCGTCTGATCGGCGCACCGCCGGGATATGTAGGCTTCGATCAAGGCGGCTTGCTGACCGAACAGATCGTCAAGCATCCGCATTGCGTGCTGCTCCTCGACGAAATCGAGAAAGCACATCCCGATGTCTACAACGTGCTGCTTCAGATCATGGATCGCGGCGCGCTCACCGACACCAATGGTCGCGAGGCGAATTTCCGCAACGTGATCTTGGTGATGACGACCAACGCCGGTGCCCAGGCCGCCGCGCGACGGACGATTGGTTTTGTCGAACAAAACCACGCTACCGATGCAATGGAAGTCATCCGCAAGGCGTTCACGCCAGAGTTCCGCAATCGACTGGACGCGATCGTGCAATTCAATGCACTCGACTTCGAGCACATCCTGCGCGTCGTTGACAAGTTCCTGATCGAACTGGAAACACAGTTGCAGGAAAAGCACGTGAGCCTGGATGTCGATCCGGCCGCGCGACGCTGGTTGGCCGAGCACGGATTCGACGCGCAGATGGGCGCGCGGCCAATGGCTCGCGTCATCCAGGACAAGGTCAAGCGCGCTTTGGCCGACGAATTGCTGTTTGGAAAGCTGTCCGACGGCGGCAAGGTCAGCCTTTCTGTACGGGAGGGCGAGCTGGCGGTGGACACCGAGGCAGCGGAACCGCTGCCTGCGGAAGTGGAAAGCTGATGTTCCATATCTCCGTGGCAATTGCTGCCGCGACAGTTAACATCTGATGCCGCCCTATTTCATGCGGTATGTGATGCGACCTTTAGTAAGGTCATAGGGCGTCATTTCCACCTTGACCTTGTCGCCGGTGAGGATGCGGATGTAATTCTTGCGCATGCGGCCGGAAATGTGGGCAGTCACAACGTGGCCGTTTTCCAGCTTTACGCGGAACATGGTGTTAGGCAGCGTTTCCAGCACTGCGCCTTCCATTTCGATGACATCATCTTTTGACATTCAATAACAACCTTTGAGTAAAACAATAGGACAGCTCTCGGGATCGCGTCGCAGCAGCAACTGCCTGCCTCGCGACGGTGCTCCTCAACGTCCGATAGCCCCGCCCCAAGCCGCGTATTGTGCCACGACAACCCCATAGTCGGAACGAAATGTTTACAAGCGCGAGTTGGTCGTTCATCTAGGCCGGATTGCAGCCTGAAGGGACCATCGCTATCCTTCGCGGCCCTCGCACGATCTCGCAGGAATCACATGCGCCGCATGATGGTGGCAGGCAACTGGAAAATGCACGGTACGCGCGCGATGGCAGGCTCGCTGGTGGATGCCATTGCGTCGGCTAATTATGATTCGCTTGATGTTGCCGTATTTCCGCCGGCAGTTTACCTGGCGGAATTGGTTTCTACGTACGGCTCAACGGGCGTGCTGATCGGCGCGCAAGATGTCAGCGCGCACGCTCGAGGTGCTTACACCGGCGAAATTTCTGCCGCCATGCTCCGCGACGTTGGCTGTACCCACGTTCTGGTTGGTCACTCGGAACGTCGTCTATATCATTCTGAATCCAATCAACAGGTCGCGGAGAAGTTCGTCGCGGCACAGTCGGCTGGTCTGATTCCGGTGCTTTGCGTCGGCGAAAGTCTGGAACAGCGTGACTCGGGTTTCACCGAGCAGGTTATCGCCGAGCAACTTCGCGCCGTCATCGATCACGCCGGCAGCGCCACTTTCGCCAACGCGGTAGTCGCCTACGAACCGGTCTGGGCGATCGGAAGCGGACGCACCGCGACGCCCGATCAGGCGCAGCAGGTTCATGCCTTCATTCGCGACATTTTCGCGGACGAAGATGTTAAACTTTCCAGCTCACTGCGGATTCTGTACGGCGGCAGCGTCAAGGCGTCCAACGCCAGCGAACTGTTCGCCCAGGCCGATGTGGATGGCGGTCTGGTAGGCGGCGCCTCCCTGATTGCCACCGACTTCGTCGCCATCTGCGCCGCCGCCAGACGATAAAGATCAATGCTGACCATAATTGCTTCTGTTTTGTACGTGATCATCGCCGTTGCGATGACCGTCCTCATTCTGCTCCAACGTGGCGCGGGTGCCGCAGCCGGCTCCGGCTTCGGCGGCGGCGCCTCGGCGACGGTTTTCGGCTCGCAGGGCTCGGCCAACTTCATGTCGCGCAGCACCGCGGTTCTGGCCGGCCTATTCTTTCTGCTCAGCCTTGGCATGGCGATTTATCACGACAAGCCCGGCATCCAGCAAGGATCGGCAGACGACCTCGGCATCATGGGCGGAGCAGCCGCTCCATCGGTCAGT
>JAYUYW010000327.1:0-9023 GCA_043752325.1 Rhodanobacteraceae bacterium
CTGCTGTTGCGGCGCAGGGCCAGAAATTCCGCAGGTTTCAAGACTCGCGCGGTGCGTGGGAAGCTTGCGCCGCCCTTCCCGCGCAAGGTCACGCGATCAACCGCTGACGCTGAGGCGCTTGCGACCCTTGGCACGACGGGCATTGATGATGGCGCGGCCACTGCGCGTCTTCATGCGGGCACGGAAACCGTGGTCGCGCGCGCGCTTGAGGTTGCTGGGCTGGTAAGTACGCTTGGTCGCCATGATCGGCTCGTCAGGGATGCAAAAAAGGTCGGCGAGTTTAACGACGGTGGAGATGATCTGTCAAAGGCCTGGTGGTTTCCGGATCGCGCCGACAGTCCGCACGGGCTGGGAAAGCGGCCCGGTTGGGACGTTCGCAGACTGGTAGACTGCCCAGCCCTTCGCGATCATTGCGGCACGCCGCAGCGACGCGTGCATTCGAGAGCAACGATGAGCGAACTGTGGCAGCGCTGTCTGGCGCGCCTTCGAGCGGAACTGACGGCCGAGGAAGTGCACGCCTGGCTTGCACCCCTGCAGGCCAGCGAAAACGGCAGCGGCATCCAGTTGCTGGCACCCAATGCGTATACGGTTGACGCGGTTCGCGAGCGCTATCTGGAACATATCTCCGCTGTGGTTGCGCACGATGCGGGCCGGGCCGTCGACGTGCGTATTGGTGTTGGATCGTCCGAGATTAAGCGCAGCGCGGCTAAACCGGCCACGTCTGATCATCCAGCGCCGCTCGCAACGAACGGGTCCGGCGGTAGACGTCACAACGGGGCGGAAACCTCTGCAGCCATCGATCCGAACTATACGTTCGACACCTTCGTAGAGGGCAAGTCCAACCAACTCGGCAAGGCGGCCGCCCTGCAGGTAGCGATGAACCCCGGCAGCGCATACAACCCTTTGTTGCTTTACGGCGGCACCGGCCTGGGTAAAACCCACTTGATGCACGCCGCCGGTAATTTGATGCGGCAAAACGATCCAGACTGCAAGGTGCTTTACCTGCGCTCGGAGCAGTTCGTAACCAGCATGGTCAAGGCGCTGGCGCAGAAGAGCATGGACGATTTCAAGCGCCGCTATCGCTGCGTCGATGCCTTGCTGATCGATGACATCCAGTTTTTCGCCGGCAAGAACACCACCCAGGAAGAGTTTTTCCACACCTTCAATGCGCTGTTCGAAGGCAAGCAGCAGATCATCCTGACTTGCGACCGTTATCCGAAAGAGGTCGAAAACCTTGAGCCGCGCTTGAAGTCCCGGCTGGGTTGGGGCCTGTCGGTCGCAATCGAACCGCCGGACTTTGAAACCCGCGCGGCGATCCTTTTGAGCAAGGCGCACTCCAAGAACGTCGACCTGCCGGTGGAAGTGGCCCAGTTGATGGCCAAGCGAATGCGTTCCAATGTCCGTGATCTTGAAGGTGCGTTGAACACCTTGGTCGCCAAGTCGAACTTCGAGCGTCGACCGATCACAACGGAATTCGCGCAGGAATCACTGCGCGATCTACTGACTGTGCATGCGCAGGCGATCACGGTGCCCAATATTCAGAAAACGGTGGCAGACTACTACCAGTTGCGTATGTCCGACATGTTGTCCCCTAAGCGTAGTCGTTCCGTGGCCCGGCCACGGCAGATGGCGATGGCCTTGGCCAAGGAACTTACGGAACACAGCCTACCGGAACTCGGCGAAGCGTTTGGCGGCCGCGATCACACGACGGTGTTGCATGCCTGTCGGACGATTGCGTCGCTTCGCGAGACCGATGGCCGGATCAAGCAGGATTGGGAAAAGTTGGTGCGGGCGCTGACCGGTTGAACACTGTGGATTGAATGCGGGAATGTTGTGCAGGAGGTGTGGATCGTTCTGAGCCTGGAAGTTATCCACAATTGCTCAACACCCGAGCAGTACGATTTCAACTTGTGGCAGTTCTTCGTAAAGCACTGAAATAAAACAATAAATCGTGTTTTCAAATTTACCCACAGTACAAACAACTACCAATCTTTCTTTCCAAATACAAACTAGAAGAAGACGGATATCGCCATGCGCTTGACCATCCAACGAGAGACCTTGTTGAAATCACTGCAGCAGGTGGTCGGCGTCGTCGAACGACGGCAGACCCTTCCCGTTCTGGCGAATCTGTTGTTTGTCGTCCAGGGCAATGAGCTGTCGTTGACCGGGACTGATCTTGAAGTCGAGATGGTGGCTCGGACGACCGCCGACGACATGTCCGATGGTGAGGTGACGATCCCGGCCCGTAAGCTGTTCGACATCTGCCGTGCCCTGCCGGATGGCTGCAAGATCAAGATGGAACAGAACGGCGAAAAGGTGATGGTCAACGCCGGCCGCAGCCGATTCACGCTGGCAAGCTTGCCGGCGACCGAGTTTCCTACCACCGACGGTATCGAAGCGATCGAAAAGGTTATCTTGCCGGAAGCTTCGCTGAAGGCGTTGATCGATCAGACCAGTTTCGCAATGGCCCACCAGGATGTCCGCTATTACCTCAACGGGCTGTTGCTGGATTTGCGTGAAGACAGCCTGCGCTGCGTCGCCACCGATGGACACCGACTCGCTTTAGCCGAAACGCGTCTCGAATCAGCGGTAACCGCACGACGCCAGATCATCATTCCCCGCAAGGGCGTCATGGAACTGGTGGGTCTGCTCGAAAGCGGCGATGGCGATGTTGAACTGGAATTTGCACGCAATCACCTGCGTGTGCGCCGAGGGGCGGTCACGTTCACGTCCAAGTTGATAGACGGTCGCTTTCCGGATTACGAAGCGGTGATTCCCGTGGGTGCCGACAAGGAAATTCGGGTCAATCGCGACGAATTGAGATCTGCCTTGCAGCGCGCCGCGATCCTGTCGAACGAAAAGTACCGTGGTGTGAAACTGGAAGTTGCGCCAAATCGCCTGCGCATTGTTGCCCACAATCCAGAACAGGAAGAGGCGGTCGAGGAAGTCGAAGCGCAAACCGGTGTCGCCGAGCTGTCAGTTGGCTTCAACGTGAATTATCTACAGGATGCGCTCAGCGCGATTGGTGGCGACGAGGTGCTGCTGTGCCTGCGCGATGCACAATCCTCGTGCCTGTTGCGTAAGCCCGACAGTGACGCCGCCCGTCACGTGATCATGCCACTGCGGCTCTGACCCCTAGGCATGGTGTCGGTTCACCCATGGCCCACGGCAATCAACCGTGGGCTTTTTCTTGATTGCTCGTTGGAGGCCGCAGCGTGCGGTTGATCGAACTTCGTTTTGAGAATTTGCGCCGTTTCGAGCAACTGACCCTCGTGCTGGAACCGGGCTGGAACGTATTTGTCGGCGATAACGGTGCCGGCAAAACTACGGTTCTGGAAGCGGCGTACATGCTGTCGCATGGCCACTCATTTCGCAGCGGTGGCCGAGTTGGCGTGCAGCGCGATGGGAGCGAGGGGTACTCGATTTTCGGTCGTCTGGAAGGCAAGTCCGGCGAGCAGTCGCGGGTAGGGCTGGCGCGAACGGAAGGCAGGCTCGTTGCCCGGGTTGAAGGCGAGACGGTTTCAATTGGCGAGTTGATCGAGAGATGCGCAGTGGTCTGCTTTGAACCGGGTTCACACGACCTGATCGCGGGGCCGGCCGAGGTTCGACGTCAATTCATGGATTGGGGAGTGTTCCACGTGGAACATTCGTTTCTCCCGCGATGGCGTCGCTACCAGCGCGCGCTGAAGCAGCGCAACACGCTCTTGCGACAAGGCGCAGCCGACAACGAATTTGAGCCTTGGGACGCAGAGTTGGCGGAATCGGGCGAATGGTTGGCCGACATCCGCTCTGACTATATTGAACAACTGCGCGGGCATCTGGAGTATTTCTCCAAGCGTCTGATTCCTGAGTTGGGCGAACCCGTTCTTGCAATGGCGCGTGGATGGGACGCTGACATCACGCTCCGTAACTTGCTCATGGAACGTCTTGTGCGGGATCGCGAACGCGGCCATACGACTCACGGGCCACACCGCGCCGAATGGTCAGTCACATTCAAAAATGCGCGTCGACGCGAGCATTATTCACGTGGCCAGGAAAAGCTTGTGGCTTTGGCGTGCCTGTTAGCCCAAGCGCGGCTCCATGCAGAAGTGCAAGGAGACTGGCCAATCTTGTGCTTCGACGATCTCGCCTCCGAACTCGATGCAAGCCACCAGAAGGCGGTAGTCGACGCGCTAGCGCAAGTCGATTCACAGGTTCTGCTAACCGGCGTGACGCTTCCCGACAGTTTGCGCGATGCAACATTTCCTGTCGCCATGTTCCACGTGGAACATGGTTCGGTGTCTCCACTGATATAATCGCGACCATCCTATCGCCTGAATCGCGAGCCCGGCATATGCCGCGGCGCGAGCATGGAGCGTCATGAACGAAAACAACGACAACGACAACAACGCCGGTAACTACGACTCCAGCAAGATCAAGGTGTTGAAGGGTCTGGAAGCGGTCCGTAAACGCCCTGGCATGTATATTGGCGACACCGATGACGGCACCGGTCTGCACCACATGGTGTTCGAGGTCGTCGACAACTCGATCGACGAAGCGCTCGCCGGTTATTGCGACCACGTCATCGTGACCTTGCATGCGAATGGATCGGTCAGCGTGTCGGACAACGGTCGCGGCATTCCGGTGACGATGCATCCGGAAGAGGGCAGGTCGACGGCGGAGGTCGTTATGACCGTGCTTCACGCTGGCGGCAAATTCGACGACAACTCCTACAAGGTTTCCGGCGGCCTGCACGGCGTTGGCGTGTCGGTGGTCAATGCGCTGTCTGAACACCTGTTGCTGACGATCAGTCGTGACGGATTCGAGTACCAGCAGGAATACGCCCACGGCGATCCGGTGTATCCCCTCAAGCAGGTCAAGCCATCGACCAAACGCGGCACCAGGGTTCAGTTCACGCCGAGTCCGCTGACCTTCACCAATATCGAGTTCCACTACGACATTCTGGCGAAGCGCTTGCGCGAACTGTCGTTCCTGAACTCCGGCGTCCAAATCGAGCTCATCGAGGAACGCACCGAGCGCCGCGACGTTTTCGCGTACCTCGGCGGCATCCGCTCGTTCGTCGAGCATCTGGCGCATTTGAAGACGCCACTGCATCCCAAGGTGATGTTCCTGACCGCCGAGCAGGACGGCATGACTGTCGAAGTGGCGCTGCAATGGACCGATTCCTATCAGGAAAACGTGTTCTGTTTTACCAACAACATCCCTCAAAAGGATGGCGGCACGCATCTGGCCGGCTTTCGCGCCGCGCTGACCCGTACCTTAGGGAACTACATCGAATCGATTGGTTTGCAGCGCACGGCGAAAGTTGCGCTGTCTGGTGATGACATGCGCGAAGGCCTGATCGCCGTGCTGTCGGTGAAGGTGCCTGATCCGAAGTTCTCATCGCAGACCAAGGACAAGCTGGTTTCCAGCGAGGTGAAGGGCGTCGTCGAGCAGATCGTCAATCACAAGCTTGACGAGTTCCTGCTCGAAAACCCAAGCGAAGCCAGGGCTATCGGTGCCAAGGTTGTCGACGCCGCTCGCGCTCGCGACGCCGCCCGCAAAGCGCGCGAGATGACTCGGCGCAAGGGCGCGCTGGATATCGCTGGCCTGCCCGGCAAGCTTGCCGACTGCCAGGAAAAGGACCCGGCACTGTCCGAGCTGTTCATTGTCGAGGGCGATTCCGCTGGCGGATCGGCCAAGCAAGGCCGCAATCGCAAGACCCAAGCGGTGCTGCCGCTCAAGGGCAAGATCCTTAACGTCGAGCGCGCGCGTTTTGATCGCATGTTGGGCTCAGCCGAAGTCGGCACCCTGATCACGGCGCTCGGCACTGGAATCGGCAAGGACGAATTCAACGTCGACAAGTTGCGCTATCACCGAATTATTTTGATGACCGATGCCGACGTCGATGGTTCGCATATTCGCACCCTGTTGCTGACGTTCTTCTTTCGGCAGATGCCGGTATTGTTGGAACGCGGCCACATCTACATCGGCCTGCCGCCGCTCTACAAGCTCAAGCAGGGCAAGCAGGAGTTGTACCTGAAGGACGACGGAGCGCTGAGCGAATACCTGATCTCCAACGCGGTCGACAACGCTGAATTGCGTTACAGCGCCGACGCACCGCCAATCAATGGTACCGCCCTAGAAATGCTGCTGTCGGGCCATCAATCGGCTCTCGACCAGATCGAACGACTGGGCGCGCGCTATGACAAGCCGCTGCTTGGGGCGTTCCTGTCAACGCGGCCGCCGGCATCCGAGACAGCTTGGGAAGACGAATCGGCGCTCGCGGCATGGATGGGCGCGATCGAAAACAAGCTCAATGGCAGCGGGCTGGGCCGTCCTCGGTATTTATTGCGGATCCAGCCGGCAACCGAGGAGCATCCGCCAGCCTTGATCGTCGAGCGAGCGCAGCATGGGCTGAACCACCTGCAAGTGATTCCATCGGCGTTCTTTGTCTCCAACGAATTCCGCGCCATCGCCGATGCTGCGCTGCAACAAAATGAGCTGGTCATGCCCGGTGCCGAGATTCGACGCGGCAACAAGGTTCAACCCGTTGCAACCTTCGCAGAGGCCTACACGTGGCTGATGGAAGAAGCCAAGCGCGGTCGCACCATCCAGCGCTTCAAGGGCCTTGGCGAAATGAACCCCGAACAGCTGTGGGAAACCACGGTCAACCCCGAAACACGTCGCCTGCTCCAGGTGACGGTGGAAGACGCCGTGATCGCGGACCAGATCTTCTCGACCCTGATGGGCGACGTGGTCGAGCCGCGCCGCGAATTCATCGAGCAGAACGCGTTGCGGGTGAGCAACCTCGACGTTTAGCGATGCACTGATCAACCGCCGCGCAGACGGCATGAAGCCCTTACGGACCTCATACCGTCGTTTGAGGTTGATACGTGGGACCGACCGGACTAGCGCAGCTTTGCATTGCGCCGCCTCGCCAGACGCCAGTTTGCCTTTGCTGACGCGCTGCGAGCCAAGAGTAGTCAGGTTGGTGAACCCTGCGTGGAGTTGACCAGCGAATCGCTCGCCTGAAGGAGGAGGCTCCGATTGCTGCGCTGGAACTTGTGCATTTCAACGCAGCAGGGTTAATCTCACCGGCCCACGCGACGATTCGCGAATGCCGTTACCTTGAGGCCACGCCATGAAGTTCAGCAAACTCCTGCAACCCGTCCTCTGCACCTTGGTGTTGTCGTTCTCGGCCGGCATCGTTACCAGCGGCGTCGCCCTTGCGGCCAAAGCCAAGGCGGAAGCGGAATACCCGAACGCGAAGCGAAGCGAACCCAAGAACGACCTCAAAGCACCCGATCAGAAGAAGCTCGGCAAGGCACAGGATCTGATTGGCGTAGATAACGCCAAGGCGCAGGAACTGCTGCAGGATGTTATCGACAACTCCAAGAGCACTTATGCCGTTTCCTACGCGCATCAGCTTTTGAGCAGCGTCTACAGCGAGCTGGAGCAGGACGACAAGGCACTCAGCGAGACCAAAGCTGCGCTCGACAGCAATGGCATGCCCAACGACGCGCACTTCGGCACCATGTATCGTCTGGCCCAGCTTCAGGTCCAATCCGAAAAATACCAAGACGGCCTGAACACCCTTGACAAGTGGGCGGCCGAAGGCGGCAAGACCACAGCAGACTCCGACGCTCTGCGTGGCAACGCCTACTACCGGCTCGACAAGTTCCAGGACGCCATTGACGCGATGAACAAGGCCATTGCGGCCAGCGACACTACCAACGAAAGCTGGAACCAGATTCTGATGGCCAGCTACTTCGAACTGAACCAGTTCCCACAGGCGGCCGAGGTGGCCAAAGCAGCGCTGGCAAAAAATCCCGGAGACATCAAGCTGGTCAAGCAATTGGCCACCGTCTATATCCAAGGCGACAACTATCCCGCCGCG
This sequence comes from Rhodanobacteraceae bacterium, assembly GCA_043752325.1. GTDB lineage: Bacteria > Pseudomonadota > Gammaproteobacteria > Xanthomonadales > Rhodanobacteraceae > Dokdonella. The sequence continues at coordinate 7,880 of JAYUYW010000327.1, forward strand.
TTGGAAATTCTTTCCAAAGCCAAGAACGACGGGCTGATCACGTCCAGCGATGACTATGTGCAACTGGCCAAGCTTTATGCCAACGCCGAAAAGCCGAAGGACGCCGCCATGGTGCTCAAGGAAGGTCTAGACAAGGGCATCGTCCAGGGCGACCTTGAAACCTATCGCCTGCTCGGCGATACGAGTGCGCAGGCTGAAGACGACGTCGGCGCGCTTGCCGCGTACGCCAAGGCATCACCGCTCGCCAAAGACGGCTATGTCGATTACCAGCGCGGGTATCTGCTCTACTACACAGAGAAGCCGAGCGAGGCAAAGGCAGCGATGGACGCGGCAATCCAGAAGGGTGGACTCAAGCAGGAAGGGGAGGCCTACCTGATCCGCGGCGACGCCAACAGCGAAATGAACCAGGACTCCGCAGCGATAGCGGATTGGAAAAAAGCAGCTGGCTTTCCATCGACGAAAACCATGGCGGATCAGCGTCTTAAGGCGTCAAGCAGCGGCGTCAAGATGAAGAAAACCCCCAAGGCTGGCTCGAAAACCGGCAGGTGATGAAAATTTAAACAATCATGTTGCGGGAATCCGCTTGTACGACTAACGCCGCATGCTGTAAGTTCAAACACGCTGCAAACGTCTCTCCCACCGCCGTCGATCGATGGCGGTGAGATAGGAAGTCCGCCCCGGCAACTCGTGGTCCAAAAAAATGGCAGAGCAATATTCAACGCGTGACAACAAGCGCTTCAGCTGGCGCCGCGTATCGGCGTATTCGTCCGCGTTCGCCCTGCATGCGTTCGCCTTTGCCGTGATGATGGCACCTGCTGCGCCGCCGCCCGCGAAAGAGAAGGAAAAGGACAACAAGGTGACGGTCGAGTTCATCGAGCCGCCACCACCACCACCACCACCACCGCCACCCGAAGCCGCCACCTTCCCCCGCTCCTTCTCCTTCTCCACCGCTGCTTTCATCGCCGCCGCCGCCTCGTCGCTCTGCTGCTTCACAGCGGCGCGCTCCGACTCCAAACGTTTGCTCTCAGCCGCGAGCTCCTTCTTCTCGACCTCTAGTTTTGCGCGCGCCGTCTCAAGCTCCTTCCGCTCGCCACCGCTCTTTGCGCGCGCCGCCTCAAACTCCTTCCTCTCGGTGTCAAACTTT
>JAYUYW010000328.1:0-3595 GCA_043752325.1 Rhodanobacteraceae bacterium
TGAGGCTGAGGCTGAGGCTGAGGCTGAGGCTGAGGCTGAGGCTGAGGCTGAGGCTGAGGCTGAGGCTGAGGCTGAGGCTGAGGCTGAGGCTGAGTCCGAGGCTGAAGCGGTGTCGGCACGGTTCGCAAGCAACGAACGGGACGCGCCGGAATCCGCGCGCGACATGCCTGCGATCGATGAGGAATTACTGGAAGTTTTCCTGCAGGAAGCCGGTGAACTGCTCGACAATTGCGACGGCGTCATGGCCGAACTGCATCAGAGTCCTGACAATGCCGAGGGGCTAGCGGCGCTGCAACGCGACTTGCACACGCTCAAGGGCGGTGCGCGCATGGCCGGATTGATGCCGATCGGTGACCTCGGGCATGCCATGGAGACGTTGCTGGAAGGGGTCCAGGACGGACATCGCCAGTTCGACGGCCAAGCCGTAGACGCGTTGCAGCACGGTTTCGATACCTTGCACCAGTTGGTGCAGCAGGTTGCCCAGCATGCTCCTACTTCGATGCCGATCCAGGCATTGGCGCGTCTGGAACTGGGCAGCGCTCAATCAGTCGAGCAAGCTAAAGACGAAATCGTAGTTTCGGAAAAAACTCGCAGCGTTCAAGAATCCGAAAGCGCGGGAAGTGCCGACGACGACATGAAGCAAGCGCCGCCACTGTCGCTGACGCTGCCGGATTCTGCATCGGCGATCGTGGTGCCGATCAAGCCGTTGCCGCCGATGCCCCGAGATGTCGCCATTGCGCCCGCTAGGCCCGCGATTGGACCACTGCCCGGCGCCGGCGCGGTTGTTGACGAGGCCCCGCGTACCCAGGAAATGATCCGGATCCGTTCCGACCTGCTCGATTCACTGGTCAACTCCGCTGGCGAAGTTTCCATCTATCGCTCGCGCCTGGATCAGCAGAACGCATCATTCCGCTTCAACCTGGTTGAGTTTGACCAGACCATCACCCGACTGCGCGATCAGTTGCGCAAGTTCGAGATGGAAACGGAAATGCAGATTGTCTCGCGCTACGAGCGCGAGCAGGGTGCCGGCCAGGCCGAGACCAAGCCGGTATTCGATCCGCTTGAGCTGGATCGTTTTTCCCAGATGCAGCAGTACTCGCGTTCGCTGGCGGAATCGGTATCCGATCTGGTCTCGATTCAAAACCTTCTGGAAGAGTTGACCCGCCAATCCGAAACCTTGCTGCTGGGCCAAGCGCGCGTTGGTTCCGAGCTTCAGGAAGGCTTGATGCGCACACGGATGGTGCCGTTCGAATCGCTGGTGCCGACGTTGCGACGCACCCTGCGCCAAGCTGCGCAGGATGTCGGCAAGCGCGCGCTGTTAAAGGTGGAGGGCGCGCAGGGCGAAATGGATCGCAACCTGCTGGACCGCATGAAGGCGCCATTCGAACACATGCTGCGCAATGCGCTGGCACACGCGATCGAAACACCCGCCGAACGCGTCAAGGCCGGCAAGCCGGGCGAAGGCACGGTGACCATCGCGGTCAGTCGTGATGCAACTGAGGTAGTGCTCCGCGTCAGCGATGATGGTCGCGGCCTGGATGCCGATGCAATTCGTCGTCGCGCCATCGAACGCGGCCTGATGAAACCGGACCAGGAGCTGGTCGACCGCGATGTATATCCGTTCATCCTGGAAAGTGGTTTTTCGACCAGCACCGAAGTCACCAAGCTGGCTGGACGTGGTGTCGGCATGGATGTCGTCCACAATGAAATCAAGCAACTTGGTGGCTCGCTGACCATCGATTCGCGACCAGGCGAGGGCACCGATTTTTCGATCCGTCTGCCATTCACCTTAGCTGTCACGCAGGCTATCGTGGTGACTCTGGGCAACGCGACCTACGCGGTGCCAATGACATCGGTGCAGGGTGTGTCACGCATCGAGCGTGATGAATTCCAGCACCGGATTGAGTCGGCCACGCCACAGTTCCAGTACTCGGGTGAGCAATACGACATCTTCGATCTGGCCAACCTGCTCGACGTGCCGCCTGAGCGCGCGCCCGGCGATTTGCAACTTCCGCTGTTGATGACTCGCACCGGCAACCAGCGTGCCGCCGTTCGCGTCGATTCGGTGACCGGTTCGCGCGAAGTGGTGGTGAAGTCGGTCGGCCCGCAGGTCACTTCGGTGCCCGGAATTTTTGGCGCCACCATCATGGGTGATGGCTCGGTCGTGATGATCCTCGATCTCGCCCCACTTGTGCGTCGCGCAGCGGCCAAACGCGCCCACATGGAAGACGCGGCAATTATCGAATCGATGCAGTTGCGCGAGTCGGTGGATGACGATGCTAGCCGGCGACCCGCACTGGTGATGGTGGTTGACGATTCGATCACGATGCGCAAAGTGACCCAGCGCGTGCTCGAGCGCGCGGATATGGAAGTGATCACTGCGAAGGATGGCGTCGACGCCGTCGAGAAATTGCAGGAGCGCACGCCTGACTTGATGCTGTTGGACATCGAAATGCCGCGCATGGATGGCTACGATCTTGCCAGTTACATGAAAAACGATACGCGACTGCGCAACGTGCCGATCATGATGATTACTTCGCGCACTGGCGAAAAGCATCGCCAGCGTGCGCTGGAAATCGGCGTCGAGCGTTATCTCGGGAAGCCATACCAGGAGTCGGACCTGCTGCGTCAGGTTCAGGAAATGCTGGAGATGGAACGTGGTTAAGCCAAACATCGTTGCGTTGGTTTTTAGCGACAGTGCCAGTTCGCGCATGCTGCGCGAAGTGATTCGCGCGGTCGGTTGCCCGATCGCTTACGAAACGTCAGTAGCGGCGTTTACGCCAAACGCCCTTGCGGAATCCGGTGCCAGCATCGTCATCGTTGACTTGGCTTCGGATGCGGAAACGGATTCTATTTTCGACCTGCTCGATGATGATCGATATCGCGTGATCGTCAACGATGCAGAGGTGACCAGCGCGTTGACCGGTTGGGATCACGCGCGCTGGGCACGTCACCTCTCCGCCAAGATCCTCGATCTGCCAGCCGTCATCGATCCACCTCGTCCAGAAGAACATTCGGTCGCTGCAGTTGAGGCAGCTGCATCGATGAAATCCCGTTCCGACACGAAATCACAAATGAGTGGGGCGTCAGCGGACAAACCGTTGCCGAGTGGCGCTGAACTGGGGATCGACGATTGGTTGAGCGAAGTGCTTCAGGTGAAAGACGCAGCCGGGCTTTTCGACGAAAGCACTCGGCAGGCGCAAGGCCGCGGCATCGAGGTGGGTAGCAATTACGGCACGCGTGGAGCGCAACCGGCAGCCAGCGAATCCAAGCGCGAGACCGATCCGGAAGCTGAGTTCGCCGCTGAACCAATACCTGCGCCAAAAAATTCCATTGTCGCCGAGCCGGCAAAGCCAGCAGCGGAGGAACGCTTTGGCTGGAGTATCGAGGGCGTGATTCGCGATATTGACGAATGGCTGCCGCCGGCCGATCCAGGTCTGGCGAACATCGATCCCGCGCGAGCGGCAGGCTTGTGGTCCAGCGCTGCCAGCGATGCTGGCTCAGAGCTCGCGATAACGGAATCGCGCCCTCTCGAAGCAGCGGAAGACGAGTGGTTCGCCCCGCCTGCTGCCGCCGAGAACGAACGCGTCGGCGA
>JAYUYW010000329.1:0-3590 GCA_043752325.1 Rhodanobacteraceae bacterium
ATTTGTCCAGCGATCAAGCGGCGGCGCGATGGGCGGCGAACCGTGCTGTTTGCGTAGCCAGAATCGCGGCAGTGTCAACAGCAGAACGCAGATGCCGACCAGGTAATGCGCGCCAAGTATGTTGATGCGCTCTGGGGTGCGGCGGGGAAACCAGTCGAAGATATTCCCGAGTACGTACCCGACCAGCACCAGCACAAAGATCGCCCAATGCAGTCGACGCATCGACTGCGGATAGCGGCTCGCCGATTGCTCGTCAGCCATCTTCTTGCTCTGCCTGGATTGTCACTTTCGGCTCGGCCAGCGAATCGCGAATCTGCGCCTCAACGCAGGCGATTGCCGTCATGTTGTAGACGCGACGCACCGTTGCTGCGGGCGTCAGGATGTGCGCGGGCCGCGAGATGCCCATCAGGATTGGCCCAAGTACCACGCCTTCGGTCATCGTGCGGGTGATGTTGAAGGCGATGTTGGCCGAATCCATGTTCGGGCAAACGAAAACATTCGCTTTGCCCTTGAGCCGCGAGTTCGGGAACATGCGTTCGCGCACTTCCTCGTTGAGCGCGGTGTCGGCATGCATTTCCCCTTCAATTTCGAGGTCAGGTGCGCGGCAGCGCACCAGCGCGAGTGCCTGTCGCATCTTCGCCGACGAGGCATCATCGTGGCTGCCGAAATTGGAATGTGAAAGCAGCGCGATCTTCGGCACGACGCCAAACATTTGCAGTCGATCGGACGCCTTGAGTACTGACTCGGCGATCTGCTCTGCGGTCGGTTCCAGTTTGACGTGCGTATCAAGGAAGAAGAAAACGCCCTGGTCATTGAGAACACCACACATCGCCGACGGCGCCGTCACCTGAGGATCGAGCGGCAGGATATCCATGATGTAGCGCAGCTTCTTGTGATAGCGGCCGACGAGGCCAGTGATCAGCGCGTCGGCTTCACCACGGCGAACCATCAAGGCTGCAATCACGGTCGAGCGCGAACGCACCACGGTCTTCGCCGAATCCGGCGTAACGCCGCGACGCTCAAGAAGCTCGTGATACAGCGTCCAGTACTCCTTGAAACGCGGGTCGTTCTCGATGTTGCAGACTTCGAAATCGATGTCGGCACGGATTCGTAAATGCATGCGCTGGATGCGCGACTCGATCACCGCCGGGCGACCCACCAAAATGGGCCAGGCGATTCGCTCGTCAGCCAAAGCCTGCACCGCGCGCAGCACCACTTCTTCCTCGCCTTCCGCGTAGACGACGCGCTTGACGTCGGCCTTGGCGCGTTCGATAACTGGTCGCATCACAAGGCTTGAGCGGAACACGAAATTGTTGAGCTTGTCCTGATAAGCCTCGATCGATTCCAGCGGTCGCGTGGCGACGCCTGATTCCATTGCGGCCTTGGCGACCGCCATCGCAAGGTCGGTCAAAAGACGCGGATCAAAGGGTTGCGGAATCAAATATTCCGGACCAAATTCCTTCGCCTCCCCGCCATACGCGCGCGCGGCAACATCGGACATTTCGCGTTGCGCCAGCTCGGCAATCGCGTGCACACAGGCGAGCTTCATCGCTTCGTTGATCGTGGTCGCGCCGACGTCGAGCGCGCCTCGGAACAGGTACGGAAAACACAGCGCGTTGTTGACCTGGTTCGGATAATCCGAACGGCCGGTCGCGATGATCGCGTCGGGTCGTGCCTCGCGTGCCAGCTCGGGTAGGATTTCCGGGGTCGGATTAGCCAGCGCGAGGATGATCGGCGAACTGCCCATGCGTTTAACCATGTCCTGCGTCAACACGCCGGGCGCGGAAAGGCCAAGGAAAATATCGGCGCCGTCAATGATTTCATCGAGCGAGCGCGCTGGTGTGTCACGCGCGTAACGGGCCTTGTTCTCATCAACTTCCTCGACGCGCCCCTGGTAGATCACGCCCATGCGATCGGCGACCCAGATGTTTTCCATCTTCAGGCCAAGACTGACCAGCATGTCGAGGCAGGCGATGCCAGCCGCGCCAGCGCCTGTCGAAACCATCTTGACGTCGGCGATTTTTTTGCCCACCACCTTCAATGCATTGATGATCGCCGCGCCGACGATGATCGACGTGCCGTGCTGGTCGTCGTGGAATACCGGAATGTTCATCCGTTCGCGCAACTTGCGCTCGACTTCAAAACACTCCGGCGCCTTGATGTCTTCCAAGTTGATGCCGCCGAACGTGGGTTCCAGGCTGGCGATGATGTCGACCAGTTTGTCCGGATCGTTCTCGTCAATTTCGATATCGAACACGTCGATGCCGGCGAACTTCTGGAACAACATGCCCTTCCCTTCCATCACCGGTTTGGCTGCGAGCGGGCCAATATTTCCGAGTCCCAGCACGGCAGTGCCGTTGGTGATGACTGCGACCAGATTGCCGCGTGCGGTCAGGTTGGCGGCCTCGGTCGGATCGCGAACGATCTCCTCGCAGGCAGCCGCGACGCCGGGTGAATAGGCTAGCGACAACTCGCGCTGGGTGACGACCGATTTGGTCGGCGTGACCTTGATCTTTCCCGCCGGCGCGCGGCGGTGGTATTCCAGCGCGGCTTGTTTAAGTTCTTCGAGTTTTTGCATGATGCCTCGGGTAGTCCGGACCGCTGTTCGAGACAGCCACGAGGTCATCGTGGCAGGCTTGCAGCGGGAAAAAGACTATACACCGCGAGGCATGTTTCTCCTGATCGACTGACGATCCCGCCGCTAGCGCTACTCGAAACCGTTCTTCAAAATAATGTCGAGCGGCTGCCGCTCCAGTGCACCAAGGTCCCATTTTCCGAACACGGGAGAAAAAAACGGGTCGTCGTAAGGTTGCCTGCCGCCTTCGGCCGTAAAACCGAACGGATAGCTGAAACTTGCATCGCACCAATCGAGCATCGGCGAGTTGAACGCCAACATGAAATCGTTGGCGGCAGCATTCACGAACATCGGCACCAAGGTCGTACTACGGGCGGAGCTGGCCGCGAACGGGCTGCTGCTTTCGTTCAGTCGATTGCAGTCACCACTGGGAACCGTGCCCGTCGCACCGGGACTGGCGGCGAGTCCAGTAGGGGAGTCGAAGATCGTTCCGTAAATTTTGATTGGATATAGCGGTCCGCCACCCGTAGTTGGCGTGTAGACGATGCGCGGCACGGCCAAGTTGCGCGAGAACGTGTTGAATCCGAGCGCCGCAGAACTGTTCTCGATATGGACCACTGAAGAATCGGCGGATACCGCTGGACCACCGGTGCCGCTGGTGGCGACGACGCTGCCGAGTATCCGCAAGCCATTGGCATCCAGACCCACGCATCGCTGGCTGGACCATCATCGAGGAAATCGGTCGAGGCGGTATGGCGGTCGTCTACCGCGCCGCGCGAGACATTGGCGGCACCACACAAGTCGCCGCACTCAAGCTGATGACAATTGGTGCGCTCGTCGGCTTGGGCCGAGAACGCTTCCTGCGCGAACAGTCGATCTTGACGCGTCTGGACCACCCCAATATCGCGGCCCTGCTTGATGCGGGTGTTCTCGCTGATGGAACGCCGTGGCTGGCGATGGTGCTGGTCGAAGGAGAGCGTATCGATTCCTGGTGTCGCGACCGTCGTTTGGATAG
>JAYUYW010000330.1:0-20481 GCA_043752325.1 Rhodanobacteraceae bacterium
CCCGCAGCGAGTAGTTCCGGCCGATCAATTACTTCGATGTCCGGGCTGACGCCTTCATTCTCGACGGCCCACTTCCCGTCGGTATCCATGAAACGGAACGTGGCTGCGAGCACGCTGCCGCCATCGGCGAGACCGGGGTTGCCGGAGATTCCGATCAGGCCGCCCCAGGTTCGCGTGCCGATAATCTTTCCGAGGCCCAGCTTGCGAAAGTAGTACGGAAACGCATCACCGCCGGAACTGGACAGGCCATTGATCAGCATCGCCTTGGGGCCGCGGTGAGACAGCAAAGGTGTTGGTGTCGGTTCGACGCCGCGTCGCTTCCAGTAGTTGAGCGGCTGCCGCGTAAGCAACTCGACCATGCGATCGGGAATAAAGCCGCCGCCGTTGTAGCGGTCGTCGATGATGAGCGCGTCCTTGTCGTGGTAGGCGAGCAGGCCACGGAACAATTCCTTGTTGCCTTCGGCCGAAGTGTTCGGTACGTGGATGTAGCCGACCCGGCCGTTGGATAACTTGTCGACAATGGCGCGACGCTCATCTACCCAGTCGCGATAACGAAGCGTCTGCTCGGACGTGATCGTTTTGACGCGCTCCTCACGCGATCCACTCTCTGATGGGCTGTCGCTGACACGCAGGCTGACCATGCGATCACCCTTGTTTTGCAGCAGTTCGTAGAAGTTCTTGACGCTGCGCGCATCCACGCCATCGACTGAGATGATGTAGTCGTCGTCTTTCACGTTGACGCCGGCGTCGGTCAGTGGCGAGCGCGTCGCCTTGTCCCAGTTCTGGCCGTTGTAGATTTTCGCGATCCTGAAATAGCCGGTGGCGTCGGCTTCTATCTTCGCGCCAAGCAGACCACCCGGACGACGTTCGACCTTGGACTCGTCGCCCTGCTGGACGTAGACATGGCCGGCGTTTGCTTCGCCAACCAGCTCCTGCAACACGTAGTCCAGGTCCTGCCGACTTGCAACGTACGGAATCAGCGCCGCGTAGCGATCGCGCACCGCGGTCCAGCGCTCGATGCCGCCGTGCAGGCCGGGTTCGTAAAACCAGTCGCGCAGAATGCGCCAGGCATCGGCGAATTCCTGCTTCCACTCCTGCTGCGGATCGACCAGCACCTGCAATTGGGTGAGATCGAGCGTGGCCTTGGCGAAATCCTGGTCAGCCTTGGCATCGAGCACGGCGAACTTGTCGCTTTGCTGGGCCAGCACCTGCTTACCTTCACCCATTACCCGAAAGCCGGTAATGCCACGGGCAAGGTTGATTTCCTTTTCGGAATCCAGGTCGATCATGTTGAGGTCCATGCCACCCATGCTGCGTCCTCCGCCGGTTGCCGCGAGATAGAACACGGCGTTGTCGCCCGCTTTCATCGATGGATAGCTGCCGGCCGGCGCCTTGAGTACCTGCACGCGACCGATCATTCCTTCGGGATCGATGCGCAGCGGCTCTGGTTTAGCCGGCTTGTCGTTCGGCTTTTTCGCGCTAAGCGTGGCATCCGGCTTCTCGCCATCCGCTTCGGGATAAAGCAACGGGCCATTATTGGCAAGGCTGACCGCATAGATGCGAGTCGCGTTGATGTACAGATAGTTCTGCTCGTAGGCGCTGAATTGCAGGTTGTAATCGCGGTTGGAAAGGAAATACAGCCAGCGTCCCTTTGGATCAAAGGCCGGACTGCTTGCTCCACTGGTCGCTTCCGTGACTGGCCAGTGCTTGCCTTGTGAAAGTGAATGCAACCATATCCGGTTCAAGCCGTTGTCGTCTTCCAGCGTGTAGGCCAACCATTGTCCGTCGGGCGACCAGGTGTACTCGGTGATGTCGTCGCGCTTGCCGGTGTCGATGTCGACGGTGTTGCCGCTGTCGACATCGACCACGCGCAGACGTTGCAGCTTGTCGGCATAGGCAATGTGCTTGCCGTCGGGCGCGAAGTTCAGCGGGAAGCGCCAGATGCCGCCGTCGCGGGTCAATTGGCGTGCTTCACCACCGGCGACGGGGCGCAGCCAGATTTCGTATTCGCCGGTTGTGTCGGAAAGATAGGCAACGGTTTTCGCATCGGGCGAAAGGGTGACAGCGAGCTCACGCGCTGATGGCGTCAACGACAGGTTGCGCGCTTCCTTGCGTGGAATGTCATAGCGGAACAGGTCGCCACGCGCGCCGAAAAGAACCATGTCGCCGGCGGCATCAACATCGAAGGATTCCACTTGCGCGGCTACGTTTTTCCATTGCGGCACGGTTTGGGCGAAATCGCCGCTGACCCGGATCGGCACTTGAGTGGCTTGTTGGGTTTCCGGATCGAATCTCCAGATCGCGCCACCGTTTTCGAACACGATCGCGTCCCTACCGGCGCTGGGCCAGAGCACATCGAATTCGGTGAAGTGGGTGAGTTGTTTCGCTTCGCCGCCATTCGGCGACATCGAAAACAGATTGATCGTGTAGTTGCGATCGGAGGTGAAATAAACGGTGTCGCCGACCCAGACCGGCTGGTTGTCGCTGGCCGGGTTGTCAGTCAGTCGCGTGCTGGTATTGGCGACCAGATTGTAGGTCCAGACATCCTGCGCGCGGCCACCGCGCTAGCGTTTCCAACTTCGGAAATCACGATCAATCGGCGTGTAGACGAAAGTGTTCCCATCCGGCGACAACATGCCGCCGCCGGTTTCCGGCACGGCCAACGGTGTTTCCATGCCGCCATCGAGCGGAACCAGGTAAGGCCGACCGCCGCGATCATCGGTGGCGACGCGATTGGCGCGAAACAGGATGTTCTTGCCGTCGGGCGTCCAGTCGAGAACGCGGTAATCGGTGCCGCCACGCGGCGGCTGTGCGCCAACGTCGTTGTACCAGGTTAGTTGTCGTGGCTGGCCGCCAGCGGCGGGAATCGAATTGACCTGGCGGGTGCCGTCGTACTCGCCAGAGAACGCAATCCAACGGCAGTCCGGCGAGAACTTGGGGTACAACTCCTGGCCTAAATGGCTGGTCAGCCTAATCGCCGTGCCGCCCCTTGCCGCAACGGTGTAGATGTCGCCAGCCTGTACGAAGGTGATCTGGTGGCCGCAGATATCCGGAAACCGCAATACGCGGCTGTCTCCAGCGGGCATCGCGGCATTCGCATCGACAAGGGCGAACTGGGCCAGCAACAGCGCGGCTGCAAACGGGAAGCGACGAGCCATTAAACACTCCGGGGAAAACGACCCTGCGAAGTGTAAAGACTCGGAACGTAAAGGCCTTGGGCCGAAAGGCATGGATGCACGGTGATGTTGCGATCAGGCGTGGCGCTCGGCGACGAAGACCGCGAGCTCGCGTAACGGCGCAGATGCCGCGCCCAGTTGCTCAATCGCGGCAAGGGCTCGCTCAGTCAGTTCGCGCAATGCTGTGCGCGATGCAGCGAGACCGAGAATCGCGGGATAGGTCGGCTTGTTGGCGGCCACGTCCTTACCTGCAGTTTTCCCCAGTTGCTTGCTGTCGCCTTCGACATCAAGGATGTCGTCGCGAATCTGGAATGCGAGGCCGATGCAATGGCCGTAGCGATCCAACGCGTCGAGATTCTGCTCATCGATGCAACCAGCAGCTTGTGCGCCAAGGCGAATCGACGCGCGGATCAACGCGCCTGTCTTGTGGACGTGCATGCGCTCAAGCTCGCTTGCGGACAAGCGTTGACCTACGGCCGCGAGATCAAATGCCTGGCCTCCAGCCATGCCGACAGAACCGCAAGCGTGGGCAAGAGTTCGCAACATGGAAACCCGAATTGCCGGTTCGACTTCAATGGCTTCGTCGTTGGCGAGTAACTCAAATGCCAGCGCCTGCAAGGCGTCACCTGCAAGAATCGCCATCGCTTCGCCGAAGGCGACATGACAAGTTGGTCGGCCACGGCGCAGATCGTCGTTGTCCATTGCCGGCAAGTCGTCGTGGATCAACGAATAGGCGTGGACGATTTCCACGGCAGCCGCGACGGCATCGAGTTGCGTCAGTGGTGCCGCGAACGCCAGTCCGGTCGCGTAGACCAGCAAGGGCCGCAAGCGCTTGCCGCCACCGAGTACGGAATAGCGCATTGCCCTATGCAGTTCGGTTGGCGGCTGGCTTTCGTCCGGCAACGCCGCCGCGAGCGCAGTGTCGGATCGCGCCGACAACGCGGTGAGTTCGGGGGAAAGTTCAGGCATTGAGGCGTAGGCGGTCAGCGCGCCGACCGTCACGGCAATTCGGTGGGATAGTCGCGCGCCGAGGCTGGATCGGTTGGATCGCTCAATTGCTTGACGCGCAGTTCCGCTTTCTCAAGCGCGGTCTGGCACTCGCGATAGAGGCTGATGCCGCGCTCGAACGACTTAAGCGAATCGTCGAGACCGAGATCACCGAGTTCCATCTTCGCGACGAGTTGTTCGAGCTCGTCGAGCGATTGCTCGAAATTCGCGACCTGACCTGTCTTTTCGGAGATGTTTTTTTCGGCTTGCTTGACCATATCCGTCACGTTAGCGAGCGCATCCCAGCCACGCAAGCACGGCGGCGTTCAGTTCGCCGGTTCGACGAGTGCCGATGTGTTGTAGCCCTTCACCTTCAAGTACCAGCCGCCGATCATTCCCGGCGTAATGGTCACCTGCGGACGATCCAGCGGACTGCGTATCGACAGCGAACTGCCGTCCTTAATGCGCCATTGCTGGCCGTTTTCCAATTGCAGGGTGGTGCTGCCGCGCCAGCCGGTGAACTCGCCGTCGATTTTGCTGATGACCGTACTGCTTGGCCCATCGGCCTTCTTGGTAGTGCTGCCACCACCAAACCAGCCGCGCCTGGACGTGCTTGCGGCGCTGCTCGCTGACGCCGCCTCGGACGCTGGCTGGGTTTCGGCCAATTCAACGCCGTGAGCGACGATCCAATCCTGTATCACCTGCAACTGCGCCGGACTCTGCTGCTCAAGCCCGGCCGCCTTGAAGCGTTCGCTGCCCATCATCTGTTCCAGCCGGGACGGCTGTTGCGCCTGCGCCACCGTCGCCACAACGGCTAGAACCGTCGCCAGCAAATACATTCCGATCCGTGAATCTCGCACCATGGTTTTCCCCGCAGATTCGTGAGCATTTCCAGTCGCGGAGTCTATCGCGAGCGTCGCCAATTGTCGTTGCCGTCGTCAGTAGCGCGGCCGCGGCTCCGATTCAGTCGAATCGATACGACAGCTTGACCAGGAATTGCTCGCTGTCGCGCAGGCCAAAGGCATCACGGAAAGCGCGACTGGCGCCGAACGCGTCGGTTTCATCAATGACCAGTTCGTCATAGATTTGGCCGCCGCGCACGTAAGCCAGATACAGGTAGGACAGCGGCGCGAGTTCGTAGCGATAGCGAATCTGGAATGCGAGGCTTTGTACGCTGATTGCCGGTAGCGATTCCTTCGAGCGGATTGGCCTGCCGTCATCGGCGACGCGCCACGCGGTTTGTGGTGAACCGTCCAGCCCGATCGCTTCCAGTCGTATCCGCAATTGCTGGCGCTGGTCGATCAGCCAGGTGCTGCCGGCGCTTAATGCGATCAGGTTTTGCCGGTAAGTGCCGAGCTGGTTTTCTTCGCGCCAGAGCAGCCAGTCCGGGTTGTGGGTAAGTTCGAGTTCTACCGAATGACTGAGCCTGTCGTTGACGTGGTAAGTCGGCTCGATACTCAGGCGCACGCCGCCCTTGCGTGGTCCGCCAAGTCCCTCGGCGGCGTAGCTCGCCGACCCTTCCCACGACCAGCGACTGTCGCCCTGCTGCGGAATAAAGCGATCGTAGAACGCCAATAGTTTGCCAGGAATATCGACCACGCCGTTGCCGCGGGTGATGCGGTCGTCGTGGCCAGACGTGTACCCAACCAACTGGAAGCCTTCGCTGCCACCGTCCCGCCTCTGGCTATGGCGATTGACGCTGGCGGCATCGGAAAGGAAGGTCCCGTTGTCGTTGACTCGGCGCGATACCGCGTAGCTCCAGTCGTGTCCGGCATAGTCGGAACTGTCGGGGAGGTCGGTCACGCGACGGCCCAGTTCGTAGCGCAGGTAGTTGAGGTTGTTGCGTTCCAGATAACCGAAGTCCCCCAGTTGCAGTTCGCTGCCCAGGTGCAGCGCGTAGAGTTGGTGACGCCATGCTCCGCCGCTGTCGTAGTCGGCGCGAACCTGGAAACCGCTGTCGTCGGAGTTGCGGCCACGGCTGTCAATTTGCGCCGCGACCGCTGTGGTCTTGATCGACCATTGCTCGCTCGGCGTCCAGCGATGGTCGACCTCGTACACGGTGGAGGTGCGGTCAAGGAACGGTCGGTCGACACGGGTCACCATCGCGCCCAAGCCCTGCGTTTCGAAATCGCGGCTGCCGCGCAATGCAAAGAAGTCGCGGCCAACCGAGTCGGTTTCGCTGGCGGCGAAGAGGCCGTAGTTGTAGTCGCCTGCGCTGCCGTTGACCTTTAACGCAGCATCGACCGAGCCGGCGCTGCCGTCGTCTGCGCCGGCACCGACACGGCGCGTGTAGATCAAGCGACTGCGGCCATTCAAGGAACCGAAGGGCACGTCGAAATAGCTCTGGTTTTCGGTGAAGAAGGGCCGCTTGTCGCTAAAAAATGATTCAACCGAACTGAAATTAACTTCGAGGTCGTCGCTTTCGACCTGTCCAAAATCCGGTTTCAGCGTGGCACTCAACTGAAAACTGCCGGTCGGCTTCCAGAACAGATCGGCACCCACATCTGTGCGGCCGCTGGTTCGGACCATGTCCTGTATCCCGACTAGGTAAGGCGTGATCGAAAACAGCGACTGGCTATAACTGGCGATGCCAACTTTTTCGAACGCCGACAGGAAACGTGATTCCATGCCGCTGATCGCCGGCCATGACATGCGTTCGCCGGTGCTGCCGATAACCCGGTCAAGTGACAGGCCAATCGGGCGGGTATCGCCATCGACCGCGCGCATGGTCGCGATGTGCCAGGGGATCAGGAACTCGGCCGACCATCCGCTCTCGTCCTCGCTGGAGGCGTGCTGCCAGTTTCCATCCCAATCATTGCGAAAGCGCGACTCGTCGCTGATGGTCGCGTCCGCAATGCCGCCAGCGAGCGTGATCATGAAATTGTAGCCAACGCGGCCGTCGCCATCGAAATCGACGTAGACGTTGACGCGGTCCAGTGCGCCGCTGACATCGCGCTCTGTCTGCTGGTGGGTGCGCGGGTACTGCGCCGATTGTTCGCTGCGGAACGCAATGGCAAGGCCTTCCGGCGTTGCCAGCACGAAGGCTTCAGTGGGCTGCGGTGCGGGTTCGCGAGACAGCGGTTGGGTTAGCCGGAAATCGCTGATTCGGCGCGCATCCGCCCATTCGCCGGGTTCAATTGTACCGTCGATGGTGACCGCCACTGCGGGCACCGTGGCGCAGACGAGCAGCAATGCCAACGGCAGGAGAAGACGCAATGGCATCGCCGATTCTTTGAACAGGGGGTGCGCAGTCTAGTCAAAACGAGCGGCTGTACCGACTGTAGAAAGTCACAGGGAGGTATGCTCTGATCAACCCCGCGCAGAAAACGTTCACTCGTGACGTCGCACCATTCCGTCCACCCTGTGACGACGAGTTGTCGACGCTTCGAACCTATCGGCCTGCGCGATTCGCGGTACTCCATTGCAAACCGAGGAACCATCATGAGACGACATCACCTGCATTTTTCGATTGTCGCCGGCCTGGCAATGGCCGCGTCCATCGCTGGCTGCACGCCGGACCGGACAGACACCACTGCACCGGCGTCGATGTCAGCTGAGCCGGACGCGCCTGCACCACCACCGGCCATGTCCGCACCGGCAGAAATTCCAGCCGGACAGGCCGTAGTCACCCTGAAATCGGCGGGCGACATGAAGGTTTCAGGCGACTTGACCTTGACCGCCGAGACCGGCGGCGTCCATGTCAGCGGCAGCATCAGTGGCCTGACGCGCGGTACCCAGCATGGTTTCCACATCCATGAGAGTGGCGATTGCAGCGCAGCCGACTTCAAGAGCGCAGGTGGCCACTTCAATCCTTCCAACAAGGAGCACGGCAACCCGAATTCAGACATTCACCACGCCGGCGACATGATGAATTTGACCGTCAACGACAGTGGCATCGCGACGCTTGATGTGACCGTGGCGGGCGTGACGCTGGGTGATGGCGGTTCCGACGACGTGATGAATCGTGCCATCGTCATCCACTCGGGACCCGATGACTACACCTCGCAGCCGGCAGGGGATTCCGGCAGCCGCATCGCATGCGGCGTGATTGCGAAGTAGTCGACTTGGAATAACGCGTTGAGACGAAGGCCGACGTCAGCGCATCCAGCGCAGGCGTCGGCCTTTTTCCGTCCAGATTGCCCGCGCAGTCGTAGATAGCCAGCGTTGACCAACAGCGAGTAATTCGCCATGTGCGTCGATGACCATCGGCAAGCGGTCGCGTTGCCAAGGTGGAACGGCATGTTGCTGATACAGATCGCGCATCGAGCGGTGGAACGGTTCACCAGCAAGCTGGATGCGCTCGCCGCCTCGTCGGAAGCGGACTTGCCATGTCGGATTTTCGAACGCGGCGTCGTAACCGTCGAGCGACAATACGCCGAGATTGGCGGGTAGCTCGACGGTATTTCCGTCAAATGCTACTGACCAGTCGGGCGGGATTGCATGCAAAGGCTCCATCGCATGGAGCAGTTCTCGATAGCGACGCAGTTCTGCGCCACGCCAGCACAGTAGCGGGCAGCTCTGGGGAGCCGCCGACGCCATCTGTCGACTGAGTTCCGCCGCCTGCGCGTGGGTCGGTTGTGGCAAACCCAGTCGTCGCAACCACAGGCGCAGAACGCCATCGCGGATGGCGTCATCAAGATTCAACCAGCCATCGATTTTCAACGTAGCAACGTCTTCGCCAACCAGCTGCGAGGTTGCTTGCTCGATTTCCTTGTCGAGAAATGCAGAGACCGAGCGTTGCCATTCCGCCCCTCGTGCAATCACCGCATCGCATTGCGGCCAGCGCTCATGCAGCAGCGGCAGCACGCGATGGCGCAGGTAGTTTCGATCGAGTTTCTGATCCGTGTTGGATGGATCGTCGGTCCAGCTGAGATGATGGCGACTCGCATAGTCGGCGAGCGCGGTTCGTGGCAAATCGAGCAACGGTCGCCAGAGCCAACCAGACGCAAGGGGACGCCACGCCCGCATCGCGCCAAGTCCATCTGTGCCGGCGCCGCGAAGCAACTTCAGCAATATCGTCTCGACTTGATCGTCGCGATGGTGGGCCAGGGTCAGGATTTCGCCTTCCCGCAACTCTTTAGCCCACGCGGTATAACGTGCCGCCCGTGCAGCGGCTTCCGGGCCGATGCCATCGCCACGATGCACAGTGACCGACAGAACCGTGCAGGGAACATCCAGCGCAGTGGCCATCGCGACCGCTTGCGATGCCCACGCAGCGCTATGCACATGCAGTCCATGGTCGACATGGATCGCGCGCAAGCCGCGTTCTCGCGCCTGCTTGGATCCCGCCAATGCATGCAGCAGCGCGACCGAATCGCTGCCACCGCTAAGTCCAACCGCGATTGGTCCCGTTTCAATGGCTTCCAGCGCAGCAGGCAGATGAGCCTCG
Organism: Rhodanobacteraceae bacterium; assembly: GCA_043752325.1. GTDB lineage: Bacteria > Pseudomonadota > Gammaproteobacteria > Xanthomonadales > Rhodanobacteraceae > Dokdonella. The sequence goes on from JAYUYW010000330.1 coordinate 9,553, forward strand.
ATCGACGACGCATTCATCGGCTCATCGCGTGCAATGTTGCAGACTCAGTTCCAGGAGCAGACGATCTTTCCGCACTGGCCCGCTTCCATCAGGTCGAAGCCCTTCTGGAAGTCGTCGATGTGGATCTGGTGGGTAAGGGCCTTCTGCAACGGAAAGCCGGTCAGTACCATCTGAGTCATCTTGTACCAGGTCTCATACATGCGCCGGCCATAGATGCCGTGCAGCACCAGGCCCTTGAAGATCACCTTGTTCCAGTCGATGCCGGCACCCTTCGGCATGATGCCGAGCATGGCGATCTTGCCACCGTGATACATGTTGTCGAGCATGTCGGCAAATGCGCGTGGGTTGCCGGACATTTCCAGACCCACGTCGAAACCATCGATGTGCAGGTCTTTCACCACGTCGTTGAGCGACTGCTTGGACACGTTGACCACGCGCGTCGCGCCCATGTCGGCGGCGAGTTTCAAGCGATAGTCGTTGACGTCAGTCACCACCACGTTGCGCGCGCCGACATGCTTGCAGATGCCAGCGGCGATGATCCCGATCGGCCCGGCGCCGGTGATCAAAACGTCTTCCCCAATCAGGTCAAACTCCAGCGCGCAATGTGTGGCGTTGCCGTAGGGATCGAAAAATGCCGCAAGTTCGGACGGAATCTGATCAGGAATCGGCCACAGGTTTGATGACGGCATGGCGATGTATTCCGCGAACGCGCCATGGCGATTGACGCCGATCCCGGTCGTGTTCGGGCACAGATGCTGGCGACCGGCGCGGCAGTTGCGACAGACCCCACAGACGATGTGCCCTTCCGCCGATACGCGCTGGCCGATCTCATAGCCGCGTACCCCGGGGCCGATCTCGACGATGCGGCCAACGAATTCATGGCCGATCACCAAGCCGGGCTTGATCGTGTTCTGGCTCCACTCGTCCCACAGGTAGATGTGCAGGTCGGTGCCGCAGATCGCGGTCTTTTCCAGCTTGATCAGCACATCGTTCGGGCCGATCTCCGGCATCGGCACGTCTTCCATCCAGATCCCCTTGCCGGCTTCACGTTTGACAAGTGCTTTCATGGTGGTGCTCGTTGTGCGGGAGGACGACATTATAGGTGGCCAGTGTTGAACAGGCTTGCATGAGGGACATTTCATGCTGTCTTGCTGCCATTTCCGGCGCCATTGACCTTTGTCACTTGAGGCCAGCGCCGCAAGCAGGCATAAGCGTTCTTTGATCTCTGGAGCCTTTCCTGATGCGCCGATTGCCAGCCGCTTTCATCCTGCTTGCCACTGCCGGGACGACGAATGCCGTCGAAGGTATGTGGCAACCGGCCCAGTTGCCCTCGATTGCTGCGCAATTGAAAGAGCAAGGTCTGAAATTCAACCCTTCGCAAATGACCGACCTGACCGGGCCGACCATGGGCGCGGTGGTCAGCCTGGGATTCTGCACTGCGTCGTTTGTATCGCCGCAAGGCTTGGTCGTCACTAATCATCATTGCGCGTATGGCGCGATCCAGTACAACTCTACCGATACGCGCAACCTGATCCGCGACGGTTTCCTCGCCAAGTCGATGGCGGATGAGCTGCCCGGCGACCCTAACCTGCGCGTCTACGTCACCGAAGAAATTCGTGACGTGACCGCGCAGATTCGCGCCAAGATCATGCCCGGCAGTGGCGGCGTTGCTCTGTTCGACGCAATCGACAAAGCCGAGAAGAAACTGGTCGCTGATTGCGAGAATCCTGGCAATCTTCGTTGTACTGTCGCCTCGTTTTATGGCGGTGCCAGCTATCAGTTGATTCGCCAGCGCGAAATCAAGGATGTGCGCCTGGTCTACGCTCCACCCGATTCCATTGGCAAGTTCGGCGGCGACGTCGACAACTGGATGTGGCCGCGCCACACCGGCGACTTCGCTTTCCTGCGCGCCTATGTGGCGAAGAACGGTATGTCGGCGACTTACTCGAAAGACAACGTGCCGTTCAAACCAAAGTACCACTTGCCAGTCCATGCGGACGGCGTCGCCGATGGCGATTACGTTATGGTCGCAGGCTATCCCGGTCGCACCAATCGCTATCGACTGGCCGAGGAAATGGCGTCGGCCATCGACTGGGTTTACCCAAATTCGATGCGCAACAGCACCGACGTATTAGCCATCATCAATGCCGCTGGAAAAACGGACCCGGCTGTCGCCGTGAAGTACGCCGATGCGGTCGCCAGCTACAACAACGGCTTGAAGAATAACGGCGGACAGCTCGAAGGTCTCGCTCGCGCCCAGGCGCTCAAGCAGAAGCAGGCTGAAGCGAAAGCGCTGCAAAGTTTCCTTGCCGGTGGTGACGATAGCGCCCTGAATGACGACGTAGCCGCATTGCGCATTCTAATTGCCAATCAAGCCAAATCACGCGAGCGCGACTATCTGCTCGGGCAACTGGCACGCACTAATCTCTACAGCGCGGCGTACAGCGTCTATCGCGTGGGAATCGAGCGCGGCAAGCCGGACCTTGATCGCGAATCGGGTTTCCAGCAGCGCGACGAAATTCGCATTGAAGGACGCTTGAAGCAGATGGAGCGACGTGGCGACCCGGCTGTCGATGCGCAGTTGATGAACTACTTTCTCAAGCGCTACACGAAGCTGCCGGCCGACCAACACGTTGCCAGCATCGACGCCTGGCTGGGTGGCGCGAATGCGAGCGACGCCGCTGTCGAAACCAAAGTTGCTGCGCTCTTTTCGGGGACCAAACTGGATTCGCTGGACCAGCGGTTAAATTGGTTCAAATCCGACCGCAAGGCCATCGAAGCATCCGACGATGCCGCGCTGCAATGGATGGTCGCGCTTATGCCAGACCTGCTGCGCATGGAAAATGAAAGGAAGGCGCAGTCCGGTGACGAGTTACGCCTGCGGCCGCGCTACATGGACGCGATGATCGCGTGGAAGCGCTCGCAAGGGCAGGCGGTCTATCCCGATGCCAACGGCACGTTGCGCATCAGTTTCGGCCGAGTGCAGGGCCTGAAGAAAGACGGCATGCAAAATCTTCCATTCACGACGCTGCGCGGGATCACCGAAAAGTACACGGGCGTCGACCCGTTTGAGTCGCCGCCATCGCAACTCGACGCCATTGCGGCGAAGGATTACGGCAACTACAAAGTTGAAAGCCTGGGTTCGGTACCGGTCGATTTCCTCGCCGACCTCGACATCACCGGTGGCAATTCCGGCTCGCCCACGATCGATGCAAGCGGTGGCTTGGTCGGTCTCGCTTTTGACCGTGTCTGGGAAAGCATCAGTGCCGACTGGATTTTCTATCCGGCGCTGACCCGTTCAATCCAGGTCGACGTGCGTTACATGTTGTGGGTGATGGATCGGATTGACCGAGCTGACAACTTGCTGGTGGAGATGGGGGTGAAGTGATCGCACGAACCTACGAATCATCTGTACTGTTTGTCACACCGCAGACCAGCTAACAACATGGTCATTCCTGCGGAGGCATCAATCCATTTTGATGTTCGGCGTTTAGCTGAATTTGGCGAAGATTCAAAATGAACCCCTGCCTACGCAGGAGTAAGGAAGACCTATTTTGGTCGGTCGTGCCGATTGGTCAGTCTGCTGATGAACGAGGATGCGACGGCGCTGGACTGGCGGCGTGGCTGCTATCTTGACTTCCATGCCATTAGATCAGCGCCCCATTGCTATTGTATTGATGGGCCCGACCGCCTCCGGCAAGACGGCCCTGGCTTGTTCGCTGGCGGATCGATTTCCGCTGGGATTGCTCAGCGTCGACTCTGCACTGGTCTATCGCGGCCTGGACATCGGTACTGCGAAACCGGATGTCCAAACCCTGCATCGATATCCCCATGCGTTGGTCGATATCCGCGATCCAGTCGATGCGTATTCGGCTGCCGAGTTCCGCACCGATGCGCTGGCCGAGATGGAACGCGTGAGCGAAGCGGGAAAGATCCCGTTGCTGGTTGGCGGCACCGGCCTCTATTTCCGAGCGCTGGAACGCGGCCTTTCTGATCTGCCGCCATCCCGGCCAGACGTCCGCGCACGGGTCAGTTCCGAAGCTGAGAAAATCGGCTGGCCGGCCATGCATGCACGTCTCGCCGAGCGTGATCCTGCTGCTGCGGCGCGCATTCGCGCCAGCGACCCGCAACGCATTCAGCGCGCACTGGAAGTGATCGAGATAACGGGCAAGCGGCTATCCGACCAACAGGGTCAGCGCCGCCCGCGGACGCGGTGGCGATTCCTTAAACTGGCATTGATGGTCGACGACCGCTTGGTGCTGCACGCGCGCATCGCCCAACGGTTTGAAGCGATGCTTGAAGCCGGTTTTCTCGATGAAGTGCGGGGCTTGCGCGAACGTGGCGACCTGCACGCCGACTTGCCGGCGATCCGCGCCGTCGGTTATCGACAGGCTTGGGAATTCCTGGACGGCGCCGTCAATACCGACACATTCCGTTATCGCGCCATCGCCGCCACGCGGCAATTGGCCAAGCGGCAAATCACGTGGATACGATCGGAACTGGATGCGCGCTGTTTCGATGCCAATTACGCCGAGGCGGGCAATCGGATCGCGACTGCCGTCGCCGAATTCATCGGCAACGCGCCAGCTGACGAATAAGCAAATCAACGCAGCGCGAGGAAATCCTTGCTGCACGCAAAGCGCACGGCGTCCAAGCGTGGCATTGCCGTCGGCATCGCCGTGCGCAAGGCGGCGAGTTCGTCGCGCACCGCATCGATCTCACTGGAACGCACCGCCGGGTTGACCCGTGCCAGCGCCGTCAATCGAGTCAGTTCTGCACCAAGGTCGCGCTCCGCATTCGCCATCGCCGTTTCGATCTCGATAGCCGCGCGTTCCTTTGCCAAAGTTTCGGCATGAGCCAACATTGGCGGCACCAGCTTGGCGAGGATCGGTTTGTAACGCGCGTATTCGACGGCACGTTCTCCCGCTCGGCGCAGGGCTTCATCGCTGGCGCGGAAATCGTTGCGCTTTTGCAGGCGGGAGTCGATGACCACGCGAATTGGTAATGGTGGCAGGTAGCGGTCAACCGACAGCTTGCGATCAGCCACGCATTCAAGCACGAACAGGCATTCCAGCAAGGCGCTACGGGCTGGCAGCTGGTCGTCGACAAGAAACGCCGCATTGCCATGCTCGCCTTCCAACAGCAAGTCCATCGCACCGGCGACCATTGGATGGTCCAGTTGCAGCAGCGGCAGGTCTTCGCGCGATAGCGCAACACCGCGCTGGAAGGTCGCCTGTTGCGGGCCATCACGCAGACCTGGGAAACCGTCGGTCGAAAGATGTTCCGGATCGAGCAGCACGATGCCCGGTGCCATTTCGTCGATCGAAACGCCGAACTGTTCGAACAACCGCGTCACGTACTCTTCGATGTCGTTACGATCAATCACGTTCATCGCATGCAACAGATATTGCTCGCGACCGCCGCGTTCGGCTGCGAGTTCCAGCAGACGATCACGACCGCCATGCACGAGCGCGGATAATTCCTCATGCACGGCATGCGTCTCGACAATCAACGAGTCGGCCTCGGCATCGACGTCTTCGCCACCTTGGGCATGGCTGTCGGCAATCTCGACCAGGCGACGGCCGAAACGGCGCAATAGTTCGCGACCGTCGGCCGGGCTACTGGTGAACGCGTCGATACCTTCATTGAACCAGCGGAGCATCACTTGTTGCGCAGTGCCGGTATAAGCGGCGGCATGGATGCGGATGTCGTGCTTCTGGCCGATGCGGTCGAGGCGACCGATGCGTTGTTCGAGCAAGTCCGGATCAAGCGGCAAGTCCCACATCACAATGCGATTGGCGAACTGAAAATTGCGGCCTTCCGAGCCGATTTCCGAACAAAGCAGCAGTCGCGCACCCTGTGGATCGGCGAAAAACGCCGCGTTGCGATCACGTTGCAGCAACGTCATGCCTTCGTGGAAGCGCGCCACCGACACACCACTGCGCGTGCGCAAGGCTTCTTCCAGCGCCATCACCTTGGCAGCGCTGCGGCAGATCAGCAGCAATTTGTCCGAACCGGTTGATTCAATCAACTCGATCAGCCAGGACAGGCGTGGATCATCGCTGTAGTCGATCTCGTTATCCGGCGGCACGATGACGAGATCGGTGTGAAATTCCGCGACCAAACGCTGCCGCTGTTCGTCATTGAGCACACTGCCGTCAAGCCACGCCAGCTCGGCGATGCGAACCGGAAACCCGCCGACACGAGCGCGGCGGTTGCGGAACATCACCCGGCCGGTGCCGTGCCGATCAACCAGTGCCTGCGCAATCGCATCGCCATCGCCCGCTGCGACCAGCGCCTGCAATTCGTTGTCGCCAGCGAAGCGTTCTTCGAGCCGTGCCTTGTCGTCGTCGTTGAGTGTTTCGCTGTCGAGCAAGCGGTCGACAATCTGCGACAGTGCTGCGTAGCCATCGGCTTCGGCTATGTAGGTGTCGAGGTTGTGATAGCGCGCCGGGTCGAGCAGGCGCAAGCGGGCGAAGTGGCCGCTGCGGCCAAGCTGCTCCGGGGTCGCCGTCAGAAGGATCAAGCCGGGCGTTTTTTCAGCCAGCGCTTCGACCAGTTCGTAGGCGGGGCTGGCCGTTTCTGGCGTCCATGCCAAATGATGGGCTTCGTCGACGATGACCAGATCCCAACCTGCTGAAATCGCCTGCGAGCCGCGCTTCTCGTTGTCGGCAAGAAAGTCGGTGCTGGCAATCACCAGTTGTTCGTCGTCGAACGGGTTGCGGCCATCACCACCGATTTCGATAGCCTCGCAGCGTTCTTCGTCGAACAGCGAAAAAGACAGGTTGAAGCGACGCAGCAGTTCGATGAACCACTGATGGACCAGGCTCTCCGGTACCAGCACCAGCACGCGCGAGACGCGGCCGATGGCGAGCAAATGGGCGAGGGTCATGCCGGCTTCGATGGTTTTGCCCAAACCGACTTCGTCGGCGAGCAATACGCGCGGCGGACGACGCAGGCTAGCCGTTTCGGCAACACGCAACTGATGCGGAATCAGATCGATCCGCGCCGAGCCCAGCCCATGTGCCGGCGAACGCCGTGATTCGGCACGATGCAGCAACGCTTCCATGCGGAAATCGAAACGCTCGGCACGATCAACGCGGCCCGAGATCAATCGCTCATCGGCACGTGAAACCGATTGCGTATCGTCGAGTTCCGATTCGGAAAGCTGTTGGCCTTCACCGTGATAGATGAGTAATTCGTTGCTGGTTTCGATGCGCTCGATGGTGAAGTGGCGGCCCTTGCCAATCACCTTCTGGCCGACGCGGAAGTCGGCACGTGCCAATGGTGCGGAGTGGGTCGCGTACTGTCGCAACATGCCTGCAGTGGCGAACAACACCTGCAACTGGCGGCCCTCGACGCGTAGCACGGTGCCGAGGCCCAGTTCGGGTTCGGCGTTGGAGATCCAGCGTTGTCCAGGAACGAAAGGCATCGGCTACCGGGGCAAAAGGCGGTCGGAGATTATCCGCCGCTGTGCATACGTTGAACACCCCGAAACGATGAATGCGTGGTTTGCGCGGGTTTTTCTGGACGACATGCAGGCAGCGCTTCACACTCGCGCTCCGTCGTCCTTCATGCATCCCGTCCGCTCCATGACCGGAAACCTGGAACCACCCGATCACGCTAGCGAGCGGATTGCCAGCGCGAATTCGCCTGAGCCGAAACGCCACTGGCCGTGGCGGGTCACGATCACGGTTTTTGTCGTGATTGGCCTCGCCCGGCTGCTGACGTTGTGGGCGCACGAGCCGTTGCTGGCTTATGCGAACAGCTACGACCAAGTGCGATACACCGCCTGTTTCAACCTGTATCCGGATCGGCCCGAACCGTTCAAGCCTACCGACAACAGTCCTTGGGCGCCGTATTCAACGTATCGCTTCGTCGATGAGCCTGAGCCATTCTGTTACTGGTCGAGCGAGTTGCTTTTCCAGGGCGCGAACGCAGCGATCTACGGCGTCGCCGAGGCCTTGGGCGGCAAGCTATCCCACGACGTGCGTAGCATCGGCGCGTTGCGGATTACCGCCCTGCTGGCGATGCTGTTCGGATTCCTGCGCGCGCACTGGCAACGTGGCGAAATGTCGGCCGCACTCGCCCATGCGGCCATTTTCGCGATCCTGTTCAGCGATCCCGGCAACGCCCTATACCTCAATGGCTTCTACGCCGAATGGACCAGCCTGCTGTCCGCATATGGCGTCGTGGGCATGTCGGTGTTGTGGCGCGACGACGTGGCTACGCGACGTCGTGTGATTGTCCTGGGCTTGCTGGCGTTCGCGCTGTCATTCAGCAAGATCCAGCACGTGGTGTTGCCTTGCGTGCTTGGTTTGACTGTGCTGCTGGCCGACCGTTGGCAGCAGCGAGCGGCGTCGTGGCGCGCGTGGGCGTTGATCGCCGGTGGCCTGGTCGGCGTGCTTGGGCAGGTCGTTCAACTGGGTCGCGGGGGCGAGTTGATGGAATCGATCCGGGTCCACAACCAGACTCACGTCGTTCTGACCGGCCTGCTGCCGTGGTCGAGCGACAAACCTGCCTTGCTGCGCGAGATGGGTGTTTCTGCCAATTGCCTGCAATACGTCGGCAGGCGCGCCTGGCAATTGCCCGGCCAGCCGCAGGTGGTTTGCCCGGGCGTGAAAGAGTTCGGACGCGGCAAACAGTTGATGGTGTTGATGCGTCATCCGCAACTGGGCTTGTCGTTGTTCTTGCACGGCATCGGACGACTGCAACCGTGGGTCGCCCCTGCACTCGGGCAGGTCGAGAACGGGCGCAACGATGACATTCCTTCGTCGATCCCGAATTTGGGCAGCTCGCTACGGGGTGCCCCGCCCCTGTTTTTCAGTTTGCTCGCTTTGCCGTTCCTCGTGCTTCTGGTGCTATCAGCTCGGCGTGACTGGCGACGTGGTCGATGGTTCGAATACACGGTCGTCACCTGCGTGCTGATGCTGGCGACGTTGGGCGTGACGATACTCGGCGACGGACTAGCCGATACGCCAAAGCAAGGGCATCTGGTTGGGAATGCGGCGATTGCGTTTCTGGTCGTTACGATCCTGCTGGCAATAACGCGATCGCTGTGGAATCGTCGATCAGGTTGACGGCAGGTTCTGCGAACCGACAGCCCGCAGACAAAACCCACGAATCGCCTCGACGATTCGCGCGTCATCACGGGCTTCGCGCAGCGTTGGCGAGGTCGGACCAACCAGTGCTTCGGTGAAGGCACCGACGATGCAAGCCGCGCTGGCGTCGACGTCTTGGTCGGGAAACTCCCCGCGCGCAATGCCGTCGGCGAGGATGCCGCGAAAAATATTGCCGAAGCGATGGCGGCCGCGGATACGCTCGGCATCTACTTCGATATCGATGGGTTCGGCTATGAACGCATAGGCCAGATTCGGGCCGGCCAAGGCACGACGCACGAATGATTCGATGGCCGCGCCAAGCTGGTCGTGAGCGCTGCCGCTGTTGGCAACGATGCCATTGAGAATCGCGATTTCGCGATCGACGGCAGCGGTCAGCACTTCGACAAACAGCTCGGCCTTGGAAGGGAAATGGCGGTAGATCAACCCGGTCGAAATGCCTGCCCGCGCCGCGACGGCGGCAATCGATGCTTCGCGAAACCCGCCCGCTCCGATCAGCTTGCGGGTTGCCAGGATGATCCGCTCGCGATTGCTGGCGAGGCGTTCTTGCATCAGAACGGAGCGCTTGTAGGCCATGCAGTGATTCCAGTTTCAAACAATGAATGCGAATTCACTTTAGCGCAGTTTTGGCCTAGACTTGTAATCCGTGCTGCTCACCAGGTGCCTTTCTGGCGGCGCGGCGCAATACGACCCAGCCATTCCCGAGGAAATCCGCCTGATGAACCTGCCGTCGCTGAATTTCGATCTGGGCGAAGATATCGACATGCTGCGTGAAGCCGTGCGCGGATTCTCCGCGGCTGAGATTGCGCCCATCGCCGAAAAAACCGATCACGACAACCTGTTTCCGAACGCGCTCTGGTCAAAACTTGGCGAGATGGGATTGCTTGGGCTTACGGTCGAAGAAGAATACGGTGGCAGCAACCTCGGCTACCTCGCCCATGTCGTGGCGATGGAAGAAATCTCGCGCGCCTCAGGCTCGATTGGCTTGTCCTACGGCGCGCATTCCAACCTTTGTTTAAACCAGCTCAGCAAGAATGGTTCGGTCGAGCAGAAGAAGAAGTACCTGCCAAAGTTGTGTCGCGGTGAGCACGTTGGCGCCCTGGCAATGAGCGAACCGGGTGCGGGGTCGGATGTTGTTTCCATGAAGCTGCGTGCCGACAAGAAGGGCGACCACTACGTTCTCAACGGCAACAAGATGTGGATCACCAACGGTCCCGATGCACACACACTGCTTGTTTACGCGAAGACCGACCCGTCGGCCGGTTCACGCGGCATCACTGCCTTCATTGTCGAGAAGGATTACAAGGGGTTTTCGACCGCGCAGAAGCTCGACAAGCTCGGCATGCGCGGTTCGGACACCTGCGAGCTGGTGTTCGAGGATGTCGAGGTGCCGTTCGAGAATGTGCTGAGCGAGGAAGGCCGCGGCGCGCAGGTGCTGATGTCGGGGCTAGACTATGAGCGCGTCGTGCTGTCGGGCGGCCCCCTGGGGATCATGGCCGCCTGCCTCGACACCGTCGTCCCCTATGTCCACGACCGCGAGCAGTTCGGCCAGCCGATCGGCACTTTCCAGCTGATGCAGGGCAAGCTCGCCGACATGTATGTGACGTTCAGCGCCGCGCGCGCCTATGTCTATGCGGTGGCGCAGGCCTGCGATCGCGGCGAGACCGCGCGCAAGGACGCCGCCGGCTGCATCCTCTATTCGGCCGAGAAGGCGACCTGGATGGCATTGGAGGCGATCCAGGCGTTGGGCGGCAACGGCTATATCAACGAATATCCGACCGGCCGCCTGCTGCGCGACGCCAAGCTCTAC
>JAYUYW010000331.1:0-3577 GCA_043752325.1 Rhodanobacteraceae bacterium
ACGAAAATCCGACCAGCGTTGCCGGTACGGAGACATCTTCCGGCGCGACATCGTGCAGGTCGATCGACTCGGACAGGGCCAGGAATCGCCCGGCGTCAAAGCGCTCGGCGAAGCTGCGACCTTTGTGCTCCAGGTAGTCCTCGACCGGGAAATGGAAACGCTCGTCGCGGAACTCAGGGGCACCGGCAAATCGCAGACCAAACTCGGCGCTGCCACGATAGGTATTGATCGCCAAATGACGTGACAGCGCTAGCGCCTCGCCGATCCGTCCGCTGGCCTGTCCCAGCCGAACAATGGCGCGCTGCACGCTGCGTTGCGCGGTGCTCAACGGATGCGATCGGTGCGCGCCGGCCAGTAACACCAGCTTGCCGAGCTTTCGTGAATGCCGCGCCCCGAACGCCAACGCGACCATGGCACCGTAAGACGACCCGACGAATGCATGCGCCTGCGGCACGCCGATTACATTCGGCAGTGCGGCCAAGGCGTCAGCTTGATCGTCACTGGAGATTGCGTGGTCGCCAAGCTGGGTCGCATCCACCCAGTCAATCGCCAATACGCGAAAGCGGGATACGTCGATCGCGGCATCAACGCCAACCAGGGACTGCCACCAACCCGGTGTCGCATGCTCGTCCAGTGCGGTGACCTCGCGACTGGCCGAGATGCCGCCTTGCACGATCACGGTGGGCGCACCTGTAGCGCCCGTCCACGAATAACTGACGCTGACTTCACGTTCACCGTCACCATATTTCGGTGTAATCGCTACGCGGTGTGTTCCGCGCTGCGCGAAAATGTCCGGACGAATACGCCTTTCTGCGCGCATGCCGGCAAATGCGACATGGCAGCTTTTGACGAGATTGGTTTGGCTCTGCAACGTCATGAAACACTTCTCCGGAAAAAGCATCGCCCTGCGAAATACCGGAAAGGTCGCCTCCGCCTCGACAGCGGGACGCTGTGCGAGGCATGACGCCCATCTACCGGCAGGTGCGCAAGGCACCTCCGCAGGAGTTGGCACCGTTGCGGAAACATTTCGCGGGTTGCCCCGGCTTCAAAGGGCCTGTCCCTCAGCCGGTCTCGATGAGTGGACCGGATGGTGAAGTCATCGATGCATTCTGTTAATAGACGTCTAAACGTCTATACTGCCAAACGAAGGAACAGAAGCACTCCGGAAGGTCGATCAAGAGGGCGTCAGCAGGCAGCAATCCCGAACTGTGGATCGCACTGAAAGGCCTGCAACGGTCAACGCTCAGGCTGGGTAGTGGACGTTGGCGCCAAGACGTGTTGCAAAAAACTTACTTCCGGTAGTCTGTCCGGCCGCTCCCCGGCACTTGAGGATGGATTGACGATGGCATGGCAAGCTTGGGCCACAGTAGTCATCATCATCAGCGCGATGGCGGTGTTCGCCAGCGAGAAGATGCGCATCGACGTGGTCGCGCTGGTGGTGCTTGGCCTGCTGCTCATCTTGGGCATTGTGGACATGCGCGAGGCGCTGAGCGGCTTCAGCAACGAGGCCACGGTGACGGTGGCAGCGATGTTCGCTCTGAGTTTGGGCATCGAACGCTCCGGCGCGCTGGAACCGCTGGGCGACGCACTGGCGAAAATCAATCGGCCTTGGCTGCTGACCCTGGCGTTGATGGTTACGATTGCGCCAATGGGTGCATTCGTGAAGAACATCGCCCTCGTCGCGACCTTCCTGCCGCTGGCCCTGCGCGTGTGCGCGCGTTCAGGAACGTCGCCGGCACGGGTACTGATGCCGATGGCCTACGCTGCGCAGATGGGCGGCGTCTGCACGTTGATTGGCACTTCGTCCAATCTGCTTGCCGACACTCTGGCGCAGGAACACGGGCTGGCGCCGATTGGTGTCTTCGAATTCACCAAGCTGGGCGCGATTCTGGCCGTCGTTGGCATTACCTACCTGATGGTGGTCGGCCGCTGGCTGCTGCCCAAGCAGGTGGATGCGGAGATGCCTGTCGAGCAGGACATTGGCAAGTACGTGGCCGAACTGCGGGTTAAAGCAGATTCCAGCGTGTTGGCCAAGACCATCACAGACATCGGCATGGGCGACAGATTCGGCGTGTATCCGTTGGAACTACTGCGCGGTGACGAGCAGCACTTGTCGCCGCGCTCACAGCAGCTGGCCGAAGGCGACGTGCTGCTGGTGCGAGGCGACTGGGACAAAATCGATAAGTTCCGCAAGGCGACCAGGCTTGAACACGCGCCGGAGCATCGCTATGAGCAGGATGGCAACGACCCGCGTGTGCTGGTCGAGCTGATGGTGGCGCCGGCCAGTCTGATCGAGGGTCGCACGCTGTCCGAACTGGACCTGCAATGGCGCTACGACGCCAACGTGTTGGCCATCCATCGTCGTGGCCACATCCTGCGCAAGTCGCTCAAGTCAGTGGAGCTGGCGCTGGGCGATGTACTGCTGACGCTGGTTGACGAGGATTCGGTTGTGCGGCTTCGCAGCGACGACCGCTTCATTGTGCTCAGCGAGCGTGAGGAAAAACGCAAGACGCCACTCAAGGCCATCATGGCGATCGCGATCATGGTCGGCGTTGTGGTGGTGTCGGGCATGCATTGGCTGCCGATTCCAGCGGCGGCGATCATTGGCGCGATCGCGATGGCTTTCGCCGGTTGCTACGGGCGCAAGGATGTTTACCAAGGCATCGACTGGAAAATAATCATCCTGCTCGGCGCGATCCTGCCGCTGGGCATCGCCATCGAAAAGACCGGCCTGTCTGATGCCGTGGTGTCGGCGAGCATGGGCATGATCGGCGACAACGGCCCGCTGGTCGCGTTGCTGGTCGTATACCTGATTACTGCCGTGCTGACCGAGCTTATGGGTCACAACCCGTCGGTAGTGTTGATGGTCGGCATCGCGATATCGGTGGCGCACTCGGTGGGTGCCGATCCGCGACCGTTCGTGGTCGCCGTCGCGTTTGCGGCAGCGACCTCATTCGCCACGCCGGTCGGGTATCCGACCAACACCATGGTGTATTACGCCGGTGGTTACCGCTTCATGGACTTCATGAAAGTCGGGATTCCGATGATCGCCATTTTCTGCGCGATATCGATGTACCTGATCCCCAAGTTCTGGCCGTTTCATCCATAGTGGGAATCGGAATCTCCAACGTGGCAGGCTTCATCGTCCACTGCGCGGTCAATGCACCGCGTTTCTAAGTCCCGCCTGCCTATGCATGCCAACACACCCAGGATTTCGCTGCGCCAAGCCACGGCCGTGTGGGCGAAGATTGGGCTGCTGAGTTTCGGCGGGCCTGCTGGCTAAATCGCCCTGATGCATCGGGAACTGGTCGAGCGTCGCAAGTGGATCAGCGACGCTCGTTTCCTGCATGCCTTGAACTACTGCATGTTGCTGCCGGGGCCCGAGGCGGCGCAGTTGGCGATCTAATTGGCTGGCTGCTGCACAAAACGGTTGGCAGGTTGATCGCCGGGCTGCTGTTTGTGCTGCCTGGCTTTGTCGCAATCCTGATGCTGAGTTTTGTTTCCGTGTTGTATGGTGATGTGCCGGTGGTCGGCGCGGTGTTTTTCGGGTTGAAGGCCGCCCTGCTGTCCGTGGTCG
>JAYUYW010000332.1:0-3561 GCA_043752325.1 Rhodanobacteraceae bacterium
CGGAAACTTCGGCTACAACGCGCAGACCGGCGAGTATGGCGACATGGTTGCCATGGGCATTCTTGACCCGACCAAGGTCACGCGCTACGCGCTGCAAAACGCCGCGTCGATCGCTGGCCTGATGATCACTACGGAAGCCATGGTCGCGGAAGCGCCGAAGAAGGAAGAATCGCATAACCACGGCGGTGGCGGCGGTGGCATGGGCGGCATGGGCGGTATGGATTTCTGATCCAGCCTTGACCGCGTCAAGCAACAAGAAAACCCCGCAGCGATGCGGGGTTTTTCTTTGGGCGGTTTACGCAGCGCTGCACTTGGGCGACGCGTAGCTTCTTTGTCGGCTACAGCCCGGCTTCGTTGAGCATCGCCATCAACTTCGTCTTTCGGCGGTGCTCTTGGCGGATGTTCGCCAGCAGCGGCTGGCATTGGTCGGCAGGCAGGCTGCGTGAAAGTCGCTTCAGTGTCGACACCAGGGTGGCGTAGGTGTGGGGTTGCAACTGCGACAACACCTGCTGGGCCATGCGCAGATGGAACTCACCTGCCAGTAACGGTTGGTGCTGCTCAAGTCGGCGCGCGAGGTGCTCCAGAACGTCGTTCCGCACTGGGCTCTCGCGGGCAAGGCTTACAGCCGCGTCGATGTCGCCGTCATGATCAAGCAGGCTGATTCGATGGCTGGCGTCGTTGCGCTCGCGCGAGCGGACGTGGTCGAGTGCGCGACCGCGCCATTCGGGCCATCGCGAATCGGCGTTGTGCTTGAGCGCGTCCCAGTTTTCCATCACCGGGCGATGGCAGAACGCCTGCCAGCGTTGCTCCAGCGCGTCCTCGTCGAGACCTGCCGCGATCAGGCAGTCCGCCAGCGCGTTACGCAAGGAGTCGCTGTCGGGAATCGTTCGCACGGCCTGTTCGGCCCACGCCAGCGCCTCGCGACTGCGACCAAACTCGTTCAAGGATTCCAGCACGCGCAGGTAGTCGTGCGGCCGTGACAGACGCCGACGCAGTACCCGTTGCAGCAGTTCAAAATCACCGCTACTGCGTGCATAGTGTTCAACAAGGCGGACGAGGCCGAAATCCTCGGTCCAGCGCTGCTCGTTTTTTGGCGCGAGCGGCAGCGCGGCGAAGTCAGCAACCAAGCGACGGCCATAGTCCGCCTGGCCTTCTGGCCCCAGTGCATCCCAGTAGTCCTCCAATGGAAACAGGCCCCAGTCGTCCTTGTCCTGCAAAGCCCGCAGCACTTTCGCGAAACCCTTGCCGGGTGGCGCCGCCGTGCAGGCGCGCCCATGCAGACGCGCGATGATGCCAAGTTGCTCGCCGATGGCGCCGGCGGAGTCGTCGCTGCGCGAATAAATCTTCAGCAGTCGACCCAGCACGTATTCGCACAGACCGCGCGCACTGGCGGCGTCGCGCGTGATCGCCTCGTCCAGTTGAACGACCACGGCATCCAGCTGGCGCGCATAGCTGATGCTGCGTCGATAATCGAGGAAGCCGCCAGCGTCGAGCATCTTGCCGAGAGCCGCTTTCAGTTCCGTCGGCCTGTCGCTGGCGCGATAAAGCCGTAGGCGCTTATCGATGGCCGCATCATCGCGTGCCAGTGCCAGCAGCCATTCGGCCAAGCGCTCGCCGGGCTGTGCGCGCAGAAACCCGGACAGATCGTCCTTGGCCGCTGGCGTGCGACGTGGCGGCGCTGCATTCGCGTCCCGCGAGGCGTCGTCCTGATCGGATGCATCGTCACGCGCGGTCAACACGGCAGCGACCAGATGCTTGCAGAACGCGCCGCCATCGGCGGCCGGACAATCGCAATCCCAGCGCCATTGCGTGCCTTCGTGTTTCAACCAGAGTGCGTAGGTGTCACTGCCTTCGGCAATGCCCTCCAGTGCGTCACTGTCGTGCCGCGACAGGGCGATGCGGCCGTCCCGGTGATAGGCGGTTCCGCGCGTGAAGGCGGCGGCTCCAGCCAGTTCGCGCAGCTCGTCGTTGGTCAGCATGAAGTGATTGCGGTCAGTCCGGGAAGGCAGTCGCAACTATAACGACCCGTGCTCACCTCGACTCGCAGAACCTCGCCGCGCCACGGCGCATGATCTACAGGACCCATACTCGGGAAACTCCTACCGCAGCGGTCGTTCACGGGGCCGAGCACGGCGACAGGGTGTGGCGAGAGCCTTGCGCCGACTTGGCTGGATGGCGTGGATGGGTCCATCGACCGCCTTGAAATCGTCCGATTTCGGCAGAGCTTGCAGGACGCTGCCGCGGTTTCTCGGCACTGTTTGTCAGCTTCCAGCGCCGAAGAAAAAGAAGGAAGAAGCGCAAACTCGCCGCGGGATGGAATGGGCGGCATGGGCGGCATGGATTTCCAGTCACCTGTGCAATCGCCCTGATCGCGAGAGCAAGAGCAAGAGCGGCAATCCGTTGCCGCACTTCTCGGAAAAGCACCTTCAAGCAACAAGAAAGCCCCGCAGCGATGCGGGGGTTTTTGTTGGTTACATCTGTAGTCTTGCTCCAATTCGCGGTCGTGAGTGTGTTACTCGACGCCGTTGGTGAAGATCAGGTCTGACTGCAGACGCAACACCGATACGCCGCGGCTACCCGCTACATAGGAAATGCCGGCCATGAGCGGTTTGCCGGCTGCGAGGACCATGGACTCCGCCTCGTCCTGTGAGGTGGATAGCGAATAACGGGCCACGCCGTTTCCGGAAAACGTGTTGTCGAGGCTGCCGTTCAAAAGGATACGTGCGCCGTAGAAATCGTGACCCGAGTTGTCGATCCAGCCCGCCGCGACCAGGCGACGATCACTGCGCATGGCCACAGCGGAGATGTTGCTGCCGTCATCGCGGGTCAGGTCGCGCAAGCCCGATGCGCCATAGTTGAGATGCAGGCTGCCGCAAGCACCGAACCAAGGAGATATCATGAGCAACTCAATCGAAGGAAAAATGATCGCCATTCTCGCCACCGACGGCTTCGAGGAAAGCGAACTGACCAGCCCGAAGGAAGCGCTGGAGAAGGCCGGTGCGACCGTCCATGTGGTCTCGCCGAAGTCTGGGCCGCTGCAGGCGTTCAAGCATTTTGAACATGGCATCAAGGTCGAAGTGGACAAGCCCCTTAAGCACGCTGACGCATCTGACTACGATGCCATCGTGTTGCCCGGCGGATTGTTCAACCCGGACCAGTTGCGCGTCGATGAGCACGCGCTCGCGTTCGTTAATGCGTTCGTGAAAGCCGGCAAACCGGTTGCTGCGATCTGCCACGGACCCTGGATTCTCGCCGATGCTGGCGCATTGAAAGGCCGCAAGGTCACCTCCGTGCCAACCATCCGCAAGGACCTCGAGAACGCTGGCGCGAACTGGGTCGATGAAGAGGTTGTCGTCGACAACGGCATCATCACCAGCCGCACGCCAAAGGATCTCGATGCGTTCAATGCGAAGCTGATCGAAGAGATCGGTGAATTCAATCACGAGCGTCGCGCTGCGTGATTGATGGGTAGCATCAACGAAAAGCCCCACATCGCTGCGGGGCTTTTCGTTTGACGGTGCGCGTGGGCCTACTCGGCTTGGCGCGTTTCGATATTACGCA
>JAYUYW010000333.1:0-8919 GCA_043752325.1 Rhodanobacteraceae bacterium
ATGCGGGTCGTTATAGCTCTGGCGACGCGGAGACCGATGAAAGCGAATCGGTGGGGTCGACTCGATCATTGCCGGTGGATCGGAGGCACCATTACTTGAAACGAACATCGATCCCGCAATCGTCGCTCCACTCGAAACCGTCTGGTTGGACGACCGACAGCGACCGCTGCAGAAAGTGGCGCCAGCCTGAAGCATCTGCTCGCAACCCGCACGCGAACACCGTAATTTAGCCATCGTGTTATCCCCTGTTTCGTGTCGACTTCATCTTCTGGCGCCCGATTTCCGCGCCGGTGCTCGTAATGCATATCCAGGTTGTCAAGCGACTGGAAAGGCAACCAGTCACGCCGCAATGGATGGCGTAGTTCGCCGTCTCTCCCCTTCCCGCGCGCCCGACTTCACACACCGTAGTCTCCAACCAGAAAAGGCGTCTGTGCAATAGCGTACCGACGGCAACCGGCACCTACGGCGCGGAAAAGTATCGCGCCAGTTTGCCTCTCTAACTTGGACCTTCTCGGTGTTTCGAATCTCAGTAACCACAGGCACGTCGCAACGATGCGGTTCGATGTCGAAGCGAAATTCCCTGCGCTGCTCGTCAAGCAGAAAGGTGCAGACGTGATGCTGTGAGATGAACCTTGATTCGTGGCGGTCGTCAGATCAACAGCCAGCACTCACCCCTTTCGGTTGGGTTGTACATGGACAAGAAGCGTTACGCGAACTCCTCTGGAAATCCTTGTGCCAGCCGCGTTGGCTTCGGAGCGTCGTCGACCTGCCCGTTGGTGACGTACAAGCCTTTTCGCAATCGAGCATGGTGTTGTCCGACAACAGACGACCGTATTTTTCTCCGCGTAGGGTGAAAGATTTATAAACGAGTTGGCACGGGCAAAGTTCGTCTCGGCGAGAGTCGAACCGCCACTGTCATCGGACAGAATTCAAGCGGATTCGCTTATGTCATGACCGATTCACGATGAGGGCTTCAAGTTGCGGGAACCGATCCCACCTATCTGGAGACCCTAATGGCCAAGAAAAAAGCCAGCGCGCCAAAGGCGGCTGGACGATCCGCACCACGAAACAATGACAGTGGACCGTCCTCCACGACGCCGTCTGACGCTGTCGACCGGTTGGCAAAAAAAGCGGCGGAGGTCCAACAGCTGGTCAGCAAACTGTCCTCCAACACCAACAAGTCCGACGAATTCGAAGGCGCCGATAAATCGGTTGCTGTTGCTGGTGTCGGCATGACTTCCGAACCGGCAAGCACCGACGCGACGGGAAGTACGCTCAGCGAGGACAATGCATCTTCAAAGACGGGTGGTGCAGCAATCGCCGGGCTGAACCCCGCCTCAGGACCACTTGAACGCGTTCGGGTGAGTTCCGACGGCCAGCGACTGACAACAAACCAGGGCGTGCCGGTTTCGGACAATCAAAACTCGCTCAAGGCTGGCTCGCGCGGCCCCGCGCTTCTGAAGGATTTTGTCCTTCGAGAAAAGATCACTCATTTCGACCACGAGCGCATTCCAGAACGTATCGTCCATGCGCGCGGCAGTGGTGCCCATGGCTATTTCGAAGCGTATGACTCCCTACACGAGCTGACCCGTGCTGCACCTTTCCAGGAAGCTGGCAAGCGAACGCCGGTGTTTGTCCGGTTTTCCACTGTCGCGGGCGAACGCGGATCGAAGGACACGGCAAGAGATGTGCGCGGTTTCGCGGTGAAGTTTTATACGGATGAGGGCAACTGGGACTTGGTCGGCAACAATATGCCGGTGTTCTTCATCCAGGACGCGATGAAATTTCCTGATCTGGTCCATGCAGTGAAACCGGAACCACACAACGCGATGCCCCAGGCGGCTTCTGCGCACGATACGTTCTGGGATTTCGTGTCGCTGATGCCCGAATCCACGCACATGCTGATGTGGGTGATGTCCGACCGAGCGCTGCCTCGCAGCTATCGGATGATGCAGGGCTTTGGCGTCCACACGTTTCGACTGGTAAACGACCAAGGCGCTTCGGTGTTGGTCAAGTTCCATTGGAACCCGGTGATGGGCACGCATTCGCTGGTGTGGGATGAGGCCGTGAAAATTTCTGGCGCCGACCCGGACTTCCATCGTCGCGACTTGTGGGAAGCCATCGAAGCCGGCGAATACCCGGAGTGGGAGTTGCGCTTGCAGGTTTTTACCGAAGAACAAGCCGAGGCCTTCAGCTTTGATGTTCTTGACGCTACCAAGTTGATTCCCGAAGAACTCGTGCCGCTCACACCGGTCGGGCGCATGGTGCTGAACCGTAACCCGGATAATTTTTTCGCCGAGACCGAGCAGGTGGCGTTCTGTACCGCGCACGTCATTCCGGGAATCGACTTCACCAACGATCCGTTGCTGGCGGGCCGCATTCACTCATACGTGGACACTCAGATCTCGCGCTTGGGTGGGCCAAATTTCCACGAATTGCCGATCAACGCGCCGATCGCGCCCGTACACAATAATCAACGGGATGGCATGCATCGGCAGACCATACCGCGAGGCCGCGTTTCATATGAGCCCAACTCGCTCGGAGGTGGTTGTCCGTTCCAAGCCGGCAGCGCCGGCTTCGTTTCCTTTCCCGAGACCGATGTTGCCGACGAAATGCGTGGCAAGCCTCATCGTTTCGCTGAACATTACAATCAGGCGACCTTGTTCTATGACAGCCAGACAGATGCCGAGAAGCTTCACATCGTGCAAGGCTTTCGCTTCGAACTAAGCAAGCTTACAGTTCCGGCCATTCGGCAACGTGTGCTTTCCCAGTTGGTCAACGTATCCAGCGACTTGGCCATGGAAGTCGCGCAGGGGCTCGGGATGGACGTGCCGGCAGCAATGCCGCGCGCACTTGAGGAGGCGCCCGACCCGGAAATCACCCTGTCACCCGCGCTTTCGCTAATGGCGAGGCCGGGGGAAGGCGGAATTCGCACTCGCAAAGTTGCCTTGCTGGTTCAGGATGGTGTCGACGGTGACGCCGTCGCTGCCATTCTGGCGAATCTGCTCAAGGAGGGCGCCGTCGGTCGACTGGTTGGTCCGAGGGTTGGACCATTCAAGACGACCACTGGTGCGATGGACGCTGATGCGTCCTTGGAAAATGAGCCCGGCGTCGTCTTCGATGCCGCCATCGCTCTGGGCGACGGACGCGTGACCAACGATGGAAAAGTGAATGGTTTGGCAGTCGAACATCTGAAAGATCAGTTTCGCCATGGAAAGACAATATGGGGCATCGGCGCTGGGTCGGAGCTACTGGATGCCTCCGGCATCGCGAAGGATGCACCCGGTGTTCTGATCAGCGACAAGGCCAGCAAGGCCAGCATCAAGGCGTTTGTCTTGGCAATGGGCGAACATCGGCACCCCGCTCGCGAGACTGACCCGCCCAAGGTTTGATGTTTTCAAAAAAGGGCCTCGATTCGAGGCCCTTTTTTTCGCTTGATGATAGTAGGGGACTCTGCATCGTCGCGCCGCCAAGATGTCAAGCGCAAGACTCCGGGAGCGTACCTTGCACGTTGCAATCGCCGACGTCGCGGAGCGCTGAGTCCGCTCGCCTGCGTGGCTTCCACATTGGTGGAGTTTCCTGCGCAGGTTGCACCCGACAACGGCACGTCCTGAATGCCGCTGGATGAGGCGTTTCACAACAGTGTATTTGGCAAACCTCGGCAGGAGATTCCACCGCAGCGCATGATCGGGACGCGGCCATCCACGCAGATCAAAACGATTTCACACGCGCGACACCGGAACGCTCAAACCGCCGGCAACCAGTGCACGCTGAACAGTCGTCGCGAATCGGTCCAGCAGCATCCTTCGCCAAAGCCTGCTTCTGTCGCGAGTCGCGCAAGTCCCGCGACGGTGAACTTGTATGAGCTTTCGGTGTGCAGCGTTTCACCATCACGAAAGAAAAACTTTTCACCGCCGACCGTGAAAGCCAGTGCGCAACGGCTGACCAGATGCATTTCAATGCGTTGCAGCGGTGCGTTGTAGAAGGCGTAGTGCTCGAAAGCTTCGAGATTGAAATTCGCACCCAGCTCGCGATTCGCGCGACGCAAAAGGTTGAGGTTGAAATCCGCTGTTATGCCTTGCGCATCGTTGTAGGCCGCGTGCAACAACGCCGGCGACTTGACCAGGTCAACGCCGATCAAAAGCCCGCCGCCGCGCAACAAGCTCGCTGCGCGCGTGAGGAAAACCAAGGCCTCGTCCGGGGTGAAGTTGCCTAACGTTGAGCCGGGAAAGAAGCCAACCCGCTTTCCGACATTGGCCGCGCGATTGGGCAGGTCGAGCTTTCGCGTGTAATCAGCGGCAATTGGTTCGACAGCAATATCGGGGAAATCCAGACGCAGGTCTTCGGCGGCACTCTGCAGATGGTCGCCGGAAATGTCGATGGGCAGGAAGCGCAACGGCTCATCGAGTGCATCGAGCAACACGCGCACCTTCGTCAAGGAACCGGCACCGAACTCGATGATCTCGGCGCGCGGGCCGATTTGCGCGGCGATGTCTGCGGCGTTGTCTTCGAGGATCGAGAGCTCGGTGCGGGTCGGGTAGTACTCGGGCAGTTCGCAGATCTGGTCGAACAACTGCGAGCCGCGCTCATCGTAAAAATACTTCGGCGATATGCACTTGGGCTCCATGCGCAATCCTGCTCGGAAGGCGCGGCCAAACTCGCTGTCGACGACGGGTATGGTTAACGCGGTGGCGCTGTCGAGTGTGCCGAAACCCATCAGATGTCCTTGGCGAGCCGCAGCCCACTGAATTGCCAACGTGCTGCCGGCGGGAAGAAATTGCGATAGCTGGGCCGGGCGTGACCGACCGGAGTGGCGATACTGCTGCCGCGCAGTACCAATTGGCCGACCATGAACTTGGCGTTGTATTCCGCCGCGACGCCTTCGAACGGAGCAAAGCCTGGATAAGGGTCGTAGGAAGACCGCGTCCACTGCCACACCACGCCAGTCATCTGCGTAATGCCGGCCGTGTCATGCGCAGCTTCCCACTCAAACTCCGTTGGCAAACGTGCGCCGGCCCACTGCGCGTAGGCGGCGGCTTCGTAGAAACTGAGTTGCGCAACGGGCTGGGAGCGATGCATCGGCTCCACGCCATGCAGGTCGAATACGTGCCAATGGTCCTCGCCCGCTTCGATGCCTAGCAATTGTAGGCGGGGATCGTCCTGCGCCAGCCAGTAGGCGGGGTGTTGCCAGTCGTTGGCTTGCGCCATGGCCCAGCCATCGGACAGCCAAAGTTCCGGACGCCGGTAGCCACCGTCGGCGATGAACTTCGCGAAATCGCCACAGGTGACCAATCGGTTAGTAATCGCATACGGGCGCAGCAGCGCCTCGTGGCGGGGCGCTTCGTTGTCGAACGCGAAGCCGTCGCCTGCGTGGCCGATTTCGACGATGCCGCCGGCTTGATCCAGCCACTGAAGTTCCGTACTCGCCGATGTTGGATGCGTGTCGGTCGTACCGGCATCGTGATACGCCGGCAGCAACGGGTTCATCGAGAACGCGTGGAGCATGTCAGTGAGCAGCAATTCCTGATGCTGCTGTTCGTGTTGCAGGCCAAGCGTGATGGCGCTGGCGACCACATTCCATTCGGGATTCGATTCGTCGCCGAGTTCTCGCAGCAGGCCGTCGATGCCAAGGTCTACATGGGCGCGGTAGGCGCGCACCTGTTCCAAGCTCGGTCGCGTCACCAGCCCACGCTGCGGGCGCGCATGACGTGGGCCGAGCGATTCGTAGTACGAATTGAACAGGTACTGGAAGCTGGCATCGAAGGGGTGATAGCGCTTGGCGTGGGGAAGCAGCACAACCGTCTCGAAAAACCAGGCCGTGTGGGCAAGGTGCCACTTGGTCGGGCTGGCATCGGGCATCGACTGCACGCACTGGTCTTCGGCCGATAGAGGCGCTGCCAACGCAAGCGTGGCTGCGCGCACGTCGCGATAGGATTGATGCAAATCAGCTGCGCACGACGCTTGGATCAACGGGTGAGCCATCGGTTCGATCGATTCCTGAGATTGCGCATACCCGTCGGTATCGGCGCCGAGTTTCAAAGTCATGGCGGGATTTTTGCAGGTCAAGCCTGCATTCCGCATGAGCAAGCAGCGCGCTGGAACGATCAAGTCATTTGTGTCCGCGGGAACAGACGAGTACCGTCGCGGTTCCATTTGGGGAGGGGATCACCGTGCGAACGACGAATATTGCCTTGTTTTTTGCGTTGTCGGCGGTCACGTGCCTGCCCACAATTACAGCCGCGCAAGCCACGCCGCCGCTCGAACCTGCGTACAAGCCGACGACAACGTTTCACGGCGAATCGCCGCCACTATCGGAGCTGGCCCAGAATCCAGTACCGGTCGCATTCGGCAACGGCCAGCTCTTCGAAGAGGAAATGGAAGACTTGTTCGAAGCGTATGAGCCGCCATACCAAGGGCCAATGCTGCCAACACCCTTCGTCCAGACCGTGATGCCGAGGCCGCTCGCGGCAGTTGCC
The DNA here is from genome assembly GCA_043752325.1 of Rhodanobacteraceae bacterium. GTDB lineage: Bacteria > Pseudomonadota > Gammaproteobacteria > Xanthomonadales > Rhodanobacteraceae > Dokdonella. Next base: position 6,477 of record JAYUYW010000333.1, read on the forward strand.
GGAGTCAGCTTCGAAGGCCCTGGAGTCGGCCTGACCGGTTTCACGCTGACCGGCGCACCGCCCGACATGACTCTCGCCGTTGGCCCCAATCACATCGTGGCATGGGTCAATTCCCAATACGCCGTATTCAACAAATCCGGCGCGACCTTGGTAGCTCCGACCAACGGCAATGCGCTGTTCGTCGGCATGGGTAATGTCTGCGAAACGACCAATCGTGGCGATCCGATCCTCCAATACGACCGCCTTGCCAACCGCTGGATACTGAGCCAGTTCGCCTTCAGCGTAAGCGGCGGCTCGCCCATTTCGCCCTATCTGCAATGTTTCGCCATATCGACGACGCCCGACCCGACCGGGACCTGGTACCGCTACTCGGTGCAATTCAGCGCCACCTCGCCAAGCGGCTTCAACGACTACGGAAAGCTTGGCGTGTGGCCTGACGGCTACTACACCGGATACAACATGTTTGGCGGCTCGCCTGCTGGAGGGAATACTGGCGCTGGTTTGTGCGCGTCGGACCGCGTGAAGATGCTGGCGGGTGATCCGACCGCAACGACGCTTTGCGCACCGATAGGTTTTTATGCCGGCGGCGCCGCGTTCCTGCCGGCCGACCTCGATGGCACCACCTTGCCCAGCACAAGCACGCAGGGCGGAATCTTCATGCGACTTTCAACTGCGCCGGCGCTGCGCTTTCTGAAACTGAAACCCGACTTCGCCGCCGGCACAGTCACCATCAACAACGGTTTTGGCGGCACCAGCGGCTCGTTCATTGACCTGCCGCTGCCTGCGACCATCCTCGCCTGCAACGGCGGCGGCGGTACTTGTGTCAGCCAACCCGGGACGACCAACAAGCTCGACACGCTCGGTTCGCGTCTGATGTATCGGCTCGCCTATCGCAATCGTGGCGGCGTTGAAAGCATGGTGGTCAATCACTCGACGGATCCGGATGGCGCTGGCGCGCGCGGCGCGACGATGCGCTGGTACGAGATTCGCAATCCCCTCGGCAATCCCGCCGACGCGGTCGTCGCCAACCGTCCGAACATTTACCAGAACGGCACCTACGACCCCGGCGCAATCGATGATCGCTGGATGGGTTCGATCGCGATGGATGGCGCCGGCAATATGATGGCGGGTTACAGCATTGCCAATGCGACGGCGGGACTGAAACCATCGATAGCGGTCGCCGGTCGCGAAGCGGGCGACGCACTGAACACCCTGCAAGCTGAAACGGTGGCGGTGACCGGCACCGGTTCTCAAACCGGAACGCTGACCCGCTGGGGCGACTATTCCACCATCCAGGTCGATCCTGTCGATGACCGCACATTCTGGTATGTCGGGCAGTATCTTGTCGCCGACGGATCGTTCAACTGGCGCAGTCGCATCGTCAGCTACAAATTCCCGCCCGCTACATTAAGCATCGCCCCTGTCAGCCAGGCGGAAGGCAACAGCGGCACCAGCAACATGGCGTTCACCATCACACGCTCGAACAACAAGGACGCCATCACGGTAAAGGTCAATACCGACGTCACTCCAGTGACCAGCGGCATTGCCGACCCGGCATCGGACTACACTGCCCTCGTCAATCAGACAGTCAGCTTCAGTGCTGGCGGCGCACTGACCGCAACCGTGTCGGTGCCGATCATCGGCGACACCATTTTGGAGCCGAACGAATCGTTTGTCGTCCGGCTTAGCAGTCCGACGCAGGCCACCATTGCGACAGCCGCTGCTACGGGAACGATCACCAACGACGATGCAGCGTCGCTGTCGATCAACGACGTGAGCATGGCGGAAGGCAATTCCGGCACCACCAACTTCGTCTTCACCGTGTCGCTGGCTGGTGCCGTGCAGGATGGCTTCACCCTTCCATACAGCACGGCCAATGGGACTGCCACTCAGCCCAGCGACTACACCAGCACCAGCGGCACATTGACCTTTACGAGCGCCGCCAGCCAGACCAAAACCATTACGGTCTCCGTGGTCGGCGACACCGTGCCCGAGCCCAACGAAACGTTCACGGTGAACCTTGGCGCACCAAGCAATGGTGCGATCGCGATTGCCGACGGCTCCGGACTTGGAACGATTGTCAACGATGACGTAGCCATGCTGTCGATCAACGACGTCTCCCTCGCCGAAGGCAATTCCGGCACGACGAATTTCGTGTTTTCAGTGACTCTCGGCGGCGCGGTAGCCGGCGGATTCACGCTGCCTTATTCGACCTCGGATGGAACGGCCAGCCAGCCCGGCGACTACACGCCTGCATCAGGGACGCTGACGTTTGCGGGCAGCGCCGGTGAAGTGAAGCAGATCACGGTGCCGGTCAAGGGTGACACGATCATGGAGCCGAACGAGACGTTCACCGTCAACCTCGGTACGCCCAGCAGTGCTCTGGCCAGCGTCAGCGATGGCACGGGACTAGGCACCATCAATAACGATGACGCCGCGTCGC
>JAYUYW010000334.1:0-8818 GCA_043752325.1 Rhodanobacteraceae bacterium
AGGTAGTAGCGCACATCGAAACGCATGCGCGAGTCCTCGAACGCATCGAATCCGCATTCGTAGGGGATGAGCTTTTCAACGGTCGGCTTGCTCGGACCAAACAACTGGCCAATCAGGATCAAGGCGATGCCGATGCCACCGGCGACGCCGAGCAGTAGCAGGACCGGGTAGTACTGGGATAACACGAACCACCTCCGCGCCACAGGCGCATCAGCGAAGGATCAAGTCAGGCATTGTACCAGCGGCACCGCAGCTACTGACAGGGCTTGACGGCATTCGTGCTCGCTATTTGCCTTGTTCTTGTCGGCGGATCCAACAAACAATACGGCTCGCTCGAACAGACATGGTGATAGCAGCCGTCGAGCGCGTCGCGATGCCGCATGGGCTCAGACGGTCGCTCCGATGACTCGGTTCAATCGGCGAATGAAGCTAGCCGGATCGTCCAGCGTTGCACCCTCCGCCAGTTGCGCCTCTTCGAAAAGCAACATGCCCAAGTCACTTGCGCGTTCACTATCCGCCTCTGCCTCGAAGCGCTGCAACAACGGATGCTCCGGGTTGATTTCGAGCAACGACTTGCTGGCAGGAACTTCGTGGCCTGCCTCACGCATCAGGCGCTGCATGTGCAAGGCCATGTCGTATTCCTCAAGCACCAGACATGACGGCGATTCGGTAAGTCTGTGACTCACTTTCACATCGCGGACGCGATCACCCAGCACGCTCTTCAACTTTTCGACGACGCCGGCGGCGGCTTCTTCGATCTGCTCACGCTTTTCCTTTTCGCCACTGTCCAAGGCATCGAGATCGAGCTCGCCTTTGGCGACGCTGCGCAGTTTCTTGCCGGCGTATTCCGACAAATAACCGACCATCCATTCGTCAATGCGATCAAACATCAGCAACACTTCGATGTCGCGCGCTTTCAGGCTTTCAATCTGTGGGCTACCGTTCGCGGCGGCGTAGGAATCGGCGGTGACGTACCAGATGACGTCCTGGCCGGCCTGCATGCGGCCGACATAGTCGTCCAGCGAAATCTTCTTGTCCGCGCCTTCGCCCTTGGACGAAGCAAAACGCAGCAACTTGGCGATGCGCTCGCGATTGGCGCCGTCTTCAGCGATGCCTTCCTTCAGCGTGTTGCCAAACTCGCGGATAAAGCCGGCGAATTTTTCGGTCTCGTCCTTTGCCATCTTCTCCAGCATGTCCAGCACGCGCTTGACGCAGGCGCCGCGAATCTGGCTGACCAGCTTGTTGTTCTGCAGCAGCTCGCGGCTGACGTTGAGCGGCAGATCGTCCGAATCGACGATGCCACGCACGAAACGAAGGTACGATGGCAGCAACTGCTCGCTGGCGTCCATAATGAAGACCCGACGCACGTAAAGCTTCAGCCCCTTGCGTTCTTCGCGACCACTGAACATCGCATCGAAGGGCTGTTTCGATGGCACATACAACAACAAGGTGTAGCCCTGGTTGCCTTCAACCCGGTTGTGGGTCCACGCGGCGGCTTCGTTGAAGTCGTGCGAGATCGATTTGTAGAACGTCTGGTAGTCGTCGTCGCCGATGTCGGCCTTGGGGCGCGTCCACAGCGCCATAGCCTCGTTCACAGTTTCGAACTCGTCGGTTGGCTCGCCGTTTTCCTGCTTGGGTACGCGAACCGGAAAAGCGATGTGCTCGGAGTAGCGACCAATCAACTCGCGCAGCTTCCAGCCGCTGAGGAACTCGTCCTCCCCTTCCTTCAAGTGCAGCGTGATCGCCGTGCCGCGATTGGCGACATCGATGGTTTCGATCGAATATTCGCCAGCGCCATCTGACTCCCAGCGCACGCCACTCGATGCCGGCTCACCCGCGCGACGGCTGACCAGAGTGACCTTGTCAGCAACGATGAAGGCAGAGTAGAAGCCCACACCAAACTGACCGATTAGCTGGGTGTCCTTGCGTGCATCGCCCGACATCGCATCAAGAAATCGTCGCGTACCCGAGCGTGCAATGGTGCCGATGTTCTCGACAACTTCGTCGTGGCTCATGCCGATCCCGTTGTCTCGCACCGTCAGCGTGCGAGCATCAGCGTCGTAGCTGATCTCGATGCGCATATCGTGGTCGTCGGCGCTGAGTTCCGGATTTGCGATGGCCTCGAAACGCAGCTTGTCGCAGGCATCCGATGCATTGGAGATCAGCTCGCGCAGGAAGATTTCCTTGTGCGAGTACAGCGAATGAGTGACCAGGTGCAGGACCTGGGCGACCTCGGCTTCGAACTTGCGAGTTTGCGGAGCGGCAGACATTGGACAATCCTTTTTGAATCAGAACGATGCGGTCGAAGTGGGATTCGATGGGCGAAATTCAAGTTTTCGTCGACCACAAACAAACAAACCGGCCGCCTTGCGGCGACCGGTCTGCGACGAGGAGCATCGACGCGACTCGATAACTCCAAACTGATTTTGTATGACCAGCGTTACGCCGTCTTTGCAGACTCTTTCTCGGCGACGCGGGCTGCCTTCTTCTTGGCGTTGACGCTCAGGTCTTCCTTAATTCGGGCTGCCTTGCCTTCAAGGCCACGCAGGTAATAAAGCTTGGCACCGCGCACCTTGCCGTGGCGTTTGACCTCGACCGAGTCGATGACATGGCTGTGGGTCTGGAACACCCGCTCGACGCCGGTGCCGTGCGACATCTTGCGAACCGTGAACGCGGAGTTGAGCCCGGCGTTCTTCATCGCGATGACAACGCCTTCGTAGGCCTGCACGCGTTCGCGGTTGCCTTCCTTCACCTTGACGTTGACGACGATGGTGTCGCCCGGAGAAAAGTCCGGCAACGTACGCGTCATCTGGGCTGCTTCGAACTGTTGGATGATATTGGTCATGGCACTCACCGATTGGCTTTCATTTTTGACGGGTCGGACCGGTCGTTGACCGTATCCGACAATCCTGTTGCCGCATCCACTTCGCGGCGAAATTCTTCCAGCAACTTTTGCGATGGCGAGTCCAGCGAAACCCGCGCCAGCAGATCGGGACGGCGCAACCAGGTTCGACCCAGCGCCTGCTTGCGGCGCCAGCGACCAATGGCCGCGTGATCTCCTGACAACAGCACCGCCGGTACCGATCCGAGGTCGTGCTGCACTGGCTTGGCGTAGTGCGGGCAATCCAGCAAACCGTCCGAGAACGAATCCTGCTGGGCCGACTTCGCGTCGTTCAATGCACCTTCCTGCAACCTTCCCACAGCGTCAAGGATGACTGCAGCGGCGAGCTCACCGCCGGACAGCACGTAGTCACCGATAGAGATTTCCTCGTCGACGCGACTTGCCAGCAGGCGCTCGTCAACGCCTTCGTAGCGCCCACAAAGCAGAATGATGTGTTCGCATGCCGCGAACTCGATCACCTTGCCCTGGGTCAGCCTGCTTCCCTGCGGGCTCGGGTAAATCACCCGGCCCGGACCTGCTGCGGTGCGCACGGCATCGAGCGCAGCACACAACGGATCAACCGTCATCACCATGCCGGGTCCACCACCGCAAACGCGGCCGTCGACACTGCGATGGTTATCTGTCGCGTAGTCGCGCGGGTTCCAGACCTGCACATCCAGCAAACCACGCTGCTGTGCCCTGCCCACCACACCGACGGCCATTGCAGCCTGGATGAATTCGGGGAACAGCGTGATGACGTCAATACGCACCGCACGGCTCCCAAGGTTTCGATCCAGTCGGCTCCCTGCCGGCACCTCTTGATAAAATGAAGTCTCTAAAATTCCGGGTCCCAATCGACGATGATTCGCTGCGCCTGCAAGTCCACGCTCTTGACGAAATCATCGTCGATGAACGGGATAAGTCGCTCGCGGTCGCCTTGCCTTGCGACCATAACATCGTTGGCGCCGGTCGAGATCAGGTGCGAGACCCTCCCCATTGCGACACCTTCGATGTTGACGACCTCAAGTCCTTCGAGATCGAACCAGTAATACTGTCCAGGTGCTGCTTTCGGCATTGCCGAACGAGCCACCCAGATTTCACTACCAATCAATGCAGCTGCGGCTTCCCGGTTAACGATTGCGGGCAACTCGGCAACCATGCCTTTGCCTTGCTCGCGACCACGTGCTCCGCTCATCTCCTTGATGCCAGCCGCCGATTTGAGCTGCCAGGGCTGGTAGCTGAAAATCTGCATGCGCGGGTCCGTCCACGACTCCAGCTTGACCATTCCGCCGACGCCGGACAGGCCGACGATACGTCCCACAAGCACCTTCTTTTCGCTACCGTCACTCACCGCGAAAACTCGCGCGGGCGAGCCTGACGGTCAACCTCAGGCTGCGGGTTGCTGCTGCTTGGCGGCTTCCTTGAACAGGGCGGCGACCTTGTCGGTCAACTGCGCACCCTTGTCCATCCAGGCTTGTACCCGAGCGGTGTCCAGCTGCAAACGCACTTCCTGGCCAGCAGCGATCGGGTTGAAAAAACCGACGCGCTCGATGTTACGACCGTCGCGGGCAGCGCGCTGATCGGCAACGATGATGTGATAGAACGGGCGCTTCTTGGCACCGCCGCGCGAAAGACGAATCTTGACCATCGGTATTCTCGAGTTCTAAAGAGTAGGGCGAACGGTCACCGAATCGGGACTCGCAGCCGGCAAAAGAGCCCACTATTCTAACGGGTTCAGCGAGAAAATAAAGACCTTTCCGGCAGTTGCGGCATTTTCTGCTGCGTTGCCGCAGATCAGAGGTAGATACAGCGGCGCGATTTGCCCTATCGAGGCCTGAAACCACCAGCCCCACCGCCCATGCCGCGCATGGCGCCCTGCATCTGGCGCATCAGGCCTTTCATGCCGCCGCTGCCTAGCTTTGACATCATCTTTTCCATCTGCTGGTATTGCTTCAACACCCGATTGACGTCAGCGGGCTGAGTGCCCGAGCCCCTCGCTACGCGTGCGCGCCGCGAACCATTGAGGATATCGGGATGGCGACGTTCCTTCTTGGTCATCGAGCTGATGATCGCAATCATGCCCTTGACCGATTTGTCGCCCACCTGCCCCTGCATACCGCCGGGCAACGACATGCCGCCGGGCAGTTTTTCCAGCATCGACGCCATGCCGCCCATGTTGACCATCTGTTCGAGCTGGTCCTTCATGTCATTGAGATCAAACCGCTTACCCTTGATGACCTTCTGGGCAAGCTTGTTGGCTTTCTCGTGATCGACCTTGCGCTCGACCTCTTCCACCAGCGACAGCACGTCGCCCATGCCGAGGATGCGCTGGGCAACGCGATCAGGATGGAACGGCTCCAGTGCGTCGGTCTTCTCGCCGGCACCGATAAACTTGATCGGCCGGCCGGTGATGTATCGCACCGACAACGCCGCACCGCCACGGGCGTCGCCGTCGGTTTTTGTCAGGACAACGCCGGTCAGCGCCAGTGCGTCCGAAAATGCCTTGGCCGTATTAGCCGCATCCTGGCCGGTCATCGAGTCAACGACGAACAGCGTCTCGATCGGGTCGAGCGCAGCATGCAGCGCCTTGATCTCATCCATCATCGCTTCGTCGATTGCGAGGCGGCCGGCCGTATCGACAATCAATACTTCGGCGAAATTCTTTCGCGCGGCGTCCAGCGCCGATTTCGCGATCGCCACCGGATTGTCGCTGACGCTCGATGGATGAAACAACACGTCGACCTGCTCTGCCAGCACGCGCAACTGCTCGATAGCCGCCGGACGATAGACGTCGCAACTGACCACCATCACCTTCTTCTTGCGGCGTTCCTTGAGGAAACGCGCGAGCTTGGCGACGGTTGTGGTTTTGCCGGCGCCTTGCAAGCCGGCCATCAACACCACGGCGGGCGGAGCAGCAGCGAGATTGAGATCGGTGTTGGCGGTGCCCATCACCGCGGTCAGCTCGTCACGAACGACCTTGATGAGTGCCTGTCCAGGCGTAAGGCTGCGCATCACATCCTGCCCAACCGCGCGAACCTGCACACGCTGGATCAACGCCTGCACAACCGGCAATGCCACGTCGGCTTCGAGTAGCGCGATGCGAACCTCGCGCATCGCTTCGCGGATGTTGGCCTCGGTCAGGCGACCGCGACCACGCAGGCGCTGGACGGTGGACGAGAGGCGTTCACTCAACGATTCGAACATGGCAGCCGGCAACACGTTGCGGAAAGGGCGCGGAGTATATCAAGGCGATAGGAATGTTCTTGCCGGTATTGCCGTCGCAAACACTTGCAGCGCATCATCCGCGCATGACTGAAAACCACCCCATGCCAGCACGCCTCGACGCGATGATTCAAACGACACCAGAAGTGGTGGCGACCCCGCAAGCGCCTGGCGTGGTCAACTGTGTTGCCTATTCGTTTACAGGTCAGCGCGTTGGCGACATCACCATTGAAGAAATCAGCGAGGTACTTACCGAGCCCGACAAGTTTGTCTGGGTGGGGTTGCTCGAACCCGACGAACCACTTCTGGAAAAGTTGCAGGAAGAATTCGGGCTTCACGACCTCGCCATCGAGGATGCGCATGCCGCACACCAGCGGCCCAAGGTCGAAGCCTATGGCAATTCGCTGTTCGTGGTCGCGCAGACCGCGCACGTGGTCGACGGCCGTGTCGAATTCGGCGAATCGCACATCTTCCTTGGCCGCAATTTCATTGTCGTCGTTCGCCATGGCGCGTCCCTGTCCTACGCGCCGGTACGGCGCGCCTGCGAGCAAGACCCGGAGATGCTGGCGATGGGTCCCAGCTATTGTCTTTATGCCGTACTGGATTTCATCGTCGACAACTACCTGCCCATCGTCACCTCGTTTCGCGAGCAATTGCACGCGCTCGAAGACGACATTTTCGGCGGCACCTACAACCTCTCCACGATTCGCTCGCTGTACAACCTGAAGAAAGATCTGGTCACACTGCAACTCGTGGTAGCGCCATTACAGGACGTGCTGAGCCAGTTGATGCGCCTGTATCCGGGCACGATCCACAAACAGACCCGGCCCTATTTTCGCGATGTGTTCGACCACTCCGCCCGCATTGGCCAGAGCACCGAGGCGATGCGCGAGATGCTGACGGCAGCGATAAGCGTGAACCTCGCCGTCGTCAGCGTTTCCCAGAACGATGTCGTCAAGCGCCTCGCGGGCTGGGCCGCATTGCTCGCCGTGCCGACCTTGCTGGCCAGTTGGTACGGCATGAATTTCCGCCACATGCCCGAGCTTGATAAGCCTTGGGCTTACCCCATGCTGTTCGTCGTGATGGCGATGCTGTGTGGCGGACTGTACTGGCGCCTGAAGCGTTCAAAGTGGCTTTGAAAATACTTGCACACCGCAGAGCCTGCACCGCCACCTGACCATCGCCACCGGCGTTAACGCCGCTTTCGTTCCTTCTTAACTGGCTCTACCTTGCGCTTGTCTGCAGGCGCATTGCCGGGTTGCGGCGCAGCCGGACGCTTGGCCTTTAAGTCGCGCCGGTCTTCGTCACCTGATCCGCTTTGCTCATCGGTGACCAGCCGGAAGTCTATCTTGCGATCTTCAAGACTGGCGCGAAGTACCAGTACGCGCACCTTGTCACCAAGCCGGAAGCTGAGGCCGCGTCGTTCGCCGTTCAAGAGGTGACGGATCGGATCAAAGTGGTAATAGTCGTTCGGCAACTGGGTGATGTGGACCAGGCCATTGATCTTCGACTCGTCCAGTTCTATAAACAGGCCAAACGAGGTGACGCCCGACACGATGCCGTCGAATTCGCTGCCGACGTGCTTCTCCATCCACGCACACTTGTAACGCTCGTCAACATCGCGCTCGGCTTCGGTGGCGCGACGCTCGTTTTGCGAACAGTGCAGCGACATGTTGACCATGTCGTTCGCCGAGTAGCGGTACTCGTCGGCCTTTCCACCGTCGATGACGTGGCCAATGGCGCGATGGACCAGTAGGTCCGGGTAGCGGCGGATCGGTGAGGTGAAATGCGCGTATGCGCCCAAAGCCAAGCCGAAGTGGCCAAGATTTTGCGGTTGGTAAACCGCCATGCTTTGCGAGCGCAACACCACAGACTCGATCAGCGCCGCATCGGGACGTTTACGAACCTTGCGCAACAGCGCCGAGAAATCTGCCGGCGTTACTTCGCCGTGAGCAGGCAGGCTGAGCTTGAACTCCTTGAGAAAGGCGCGCAGGTCTTCGAACTTGGCTTCCGGTGGCGTGTCGTGGACGCGATACGGCGCAGGAATCTTCCGCCGCAGCAGGAACTTCGCCGCTTCCACATTCGCCGCGATCATGCATTCTTCGATCAGCATGTGGGCGGCATTGCGCTGGCGCGGCTCGCACTGGATCACTTCGCCCATGTCGTCAAGGCGGAACTCGATCTCGCTGCTTTCGAAATCAATTGCGCCGCGTTCGTGGCGCGCCTTGGCGAGCACCTTGTAAAGATCGTGTAGATATCCAAGTTGCGGCATCAACTTGCCGACCTGCGCCTGAGCGTCCTCGGACTTTTCGCCAATGGCCTGCCAGACCAGGTCATAGGTGAGTCGCGCCTGCGAGCGCATAACGCCGCGATGGAAACTGGACTTGGTCACCGCACCTTCGTCGTCGATGCGCATGTCGCAGATCATGCACATGCGGTCGACTTTCGGCATCAGTGAGCAGATGCCGTTGGAAAGCGTCTCCGGCAGCATCGGCACCACGAATCCGGGGAAATAGACCGAGGTCGAGCGCTGGTAAGCCTCGTCGTCGAGTGCGGTGCCCGGTACCACGTAATGCGATACGTCGGCAATCGCGACGATCAGGCGGAAGCCGCCTTTCACCGGTTCCGCATAAACGGCGTCGTCGAAGTCCTTGGCATCGGCACCATCAATTGTGACCAACGGCAGCTTGCGCAGATCAAGTCGTGCACCGACTT
>JAYUYW010000335.1:0-3487 GCA_043752325.1 Rhodanobacteraceae bacterium
TCCAGCAAAATCCGGCGAGACCGCGTTCTGTGCAGACACATTGAAGCCGCTTGCAAACGGATCAAACCCGGAAGCGCCAAGGGCCCGTGGACTAAGAAAATTCCTTGATCCAATCCTGCACCACTTCTTCAGGGTATCCTCTGTGAAAATGTCGGCGCCAAGGATAGGCGGGTGATTCCGAGCCATCCTTGAGTTTCAACTTGCTGGTTTCGCAAATGAATTTTGCCGGAGAGCCGGCCACCACAACGTCTTCTTCGACGTCTTTCGCGACCGAACTATGAGCACCAACTAGTGCACCTTTCCGAACGGTGACGCCCGGCAATATTACCGTCATGGTTGCGATAGCCACGAAGTCTTCGATGGTGACGCCCATCATCACGTGGCTTGGCGGGTGGGGATCGTTGGTCAGCACGACGTAGGGGAATATCCAGACGTAATCGCCGATTTTCGAGTGATGTCCAATGTGGACATTGCTGTGAAAGCGCACATAATCGCCAATCGTGCAGTGCCCCTGGATGTCGCAGAGCGTGCCGATTTGCAGATTCTTGCCGGCTTCGGTTTTTTCCCGCACGGTGACGCGATGGCCTGTAACCAATCGCTCGCCAAGGGTCGATCCTTCGTAGAAAACGCTGTGTGAGCGGATCAGACTGGAGTTTCCGATGACCAACGGCTTGCCTTCCGCCAGCGGTGTTTCGAAACCGATCTCACAGTGCGATCCAATCACGGTTTCATCGCCGATGATCACGTTGCCATTGATGATCGTGTAAGCCCCGACCTTGACGTCGTGGCCCAAAACCGCTTTCGGAGAAACGATGGCCGTTGGGTGAATCATCGACAATTTCCGCTTGTGGATGCTCGTATTCAGCGCGCTATCGTCCAGCGCAGCGAGGCGATTGAGGATTGAAGGCGTTGTCGAGGGGTTCAACGCCAGTGCATTCAAGATCGATGGGTCGCGGGATTTGCTGAGCCGCTCCAGATCTTCCGACGACGCGTCCGAACTATTTGCCAGTCGAAGCTCGCCTGGATCGGGTGCATTTGAATCTCTATCTGATTTGGTTTGCATGGATCGTCCCAGCGCAAGGGGTTAAAGGAAATGCGCAGCGTCGCGAGTGTCCCTGCTGCCTCTCGCTATTCGACCGATATTTTGGGACGAAGCTTGGCAGTCGGGGTTCGCGCCAAAAGGAAGCGCGTAAGCACGAACGACAGCGGTACCGACACCGCGATGCTGGCCAGCAAAGCATACTCGCGTGGAATCGCAAAGCGCTCGACCGCCAGATGCAGCACGCCAAGACCAACCAGGTACTGGATGACGTAGACCAGCGGAAACAGCAATGCACTACGCCAGCTCGGCCGCACCCGGAAGACGAAGCGCACGTTGAGCCCGTAGGAAATCAGGATGCCCGCAACGTAGGCAACGCCGTACGCCCTCACGTAGTCGAGCGAGGGCAACAGCAGCAAATAGATCGCGTAGGTCGCCGCCGTGTTCAGCGCGCCGAAGACGAGGAACCTTGCCGCTTGTCCCGCCAGTGGCTTGATCACGGCGCGGCCTGGCGCTTCAACGCCAGGAACTCGTCGTAGTCGCGCACGTATTCGGCCGAGTCATAGTGTTCGGAAGCAAACACCAGCAACACGGCGTCAGCGCTGTACTTGTACTGGATGCCCCAGATCCCCGGCGGCAGGTGAATGCCCATGTCCGGACTGTCGAGCAGGAATTCACGGCGTACCGCGCCATCGTCGGCGACGACGGAGCATTTGCCCGTCACGCAGATCAGGAACTGGTGGCATATCCGGTGCGCGTGCTCTCCACGGGTCTCCACGCTGGGGACATCGAACACCAGGAAATAGCGCTTCACTTCGAACGGAATGTCGCGTGACATTTCACCGACGCTGAGATTGCCGCGAACGTCTTTCACTTGATGCATTCGATGCATGGTGACGCCGGGCACGTCGGTCTCGATGCTGCCCTTCTTGACGGGAAATTGCGTCGACGTCGAACGGGTGTCGCCGCGCGACGCATCGTCGTTGACATAGCCGACTATACGCGCCGGATTGCCAACCACGATCGCGTAGGGCGGAATGGAGCGAGTGACCATTGCGCCTGCGCCGACCATCGCGTTGCGGCCGATCTTCAGCCCGGGGAGGATCGTGGCATTGGCGCCGATCCACGCACCCGTAGCAACAACGGTCTCCAGAAATTCTTCCGTATCGCGCTTGCTGCGTGGAAAGCGCGTGTTGGTAAAGGTGACGTTCGGACCAATGAACACATCGTCTTCAATACGCAACCCATCCCAAAGTTGCACACCGCATTGCACCGTGACGCGGTCACCAACCACAACATCGTTCTCGATGAAGACGTGATCGCACACCATGCAGTCGCTGCCGATGTGCGCGCCAGACAACACATGCGCGAACGCTCCGATGCGCGAACCCTCGCCGAGGTTCTCACTCTCGCAACTTGCCAGCGGATGGACGTGATTCATGGGGCGCTTCCTGGGTCGTTCTCGACAACTGGGTATTTGCGATGTTGCATCACGATCGCCAGCGGTCTGCGCTGCGTATTCGCGAATGCGCGCCAGACGTAGGCCCCGATGATGCCGAGGCCAAACGCATTGAGCCCGCCGAAGAAAAGAATGGCGATCATCGTTGCGGCATATCCCGGCAAGGCAATGCCGCCACCCATGCGGATGGCAAGCACGGCGATGCCCAGCAATACCGAAATCGATATGCCGAACATTCCCAGCAGCAACAACAACCGGATCGGCAAGTCGGAAAACGAGAAGACGCTGTCCATCAAGTATTTAAACTTGCGCCGCAGCGTCCACGCGCTCTTGCCATGTTCGCGCTCTCGCCGCCGGTAGCGGATTTCGCCGCGTCGGAAGCCGAGCCAGAAAATCAACCCGATCAGCGAGCTGTTGCTTTCATCCAAAGTCAGCAACTGATCGCGGAAGCCGCGATTGCACGCGAAGACGTCGACGCCACCGGCGGGAATCTGCGCGTTGATCAATCGACGATACAAGCCCCAGAAGGCATTGGAAACGACGCGCGTAGCCCATGGATCATCACGTGCATCGCGCGTCCCCACGATCACGTCGTTATTTCCTTGTGCCAGCATCTCGAAGGACTGCGCTGCCAGTTCCGGCGGCTCTTGCAGATCGGCAGCCATGACCGCGAAGAACTCTCCGTTGGCCGCTTCCAGTCCGCAACGTATTGCCGCAAACGAGCCGAAATTGCGCGACAGCAATAGCAACTGGGTTGAAAAGGGAAGCCGTGGCAACTGCTCGCCCAGCAACTCGTGGCTGCGATCCGGACTTCCATCAACGACGAAAACCACTTCCAGCGCTTCCGGCATGCTTGCCGCCAGCTCGGTCAACGCCGTGAGCAACGACGGTATCGATTCCTCGTTCCGGTAGACCGGAATGACCAGCGAATTCATTGTGGCTGCCAAGCTCGCAACGCAGCACAAACGCGCTCAACTTCATCGTCGGTC
>JAYUYW010000336.1:0-19977 GCA_043752325.1 Rhodanobacteraceae bacterium
GAGATTCCCGGTGGCGCCAGTCAAAGCAGGCTGTAGTCCCGCAGCAACGACCAGCGCCATCACGGCAACCGAATGCAGTTTCAAACACGCGCCAATCAGCGCCCTGAATCCTCGTCGCATGATCCTTCTCCCTCGCGATCGCGACCAGATCGCCAAACGGCGTCCGTCCCGCCTTCAAGATAATCACAAATTCAACGAGGTGGAAAGGTGCTTCATCACACCGTGCGCTTCAGTCATTGCGAACGCGTTGCAGCATGGCAAGGAAGGTCGCCAACGAGGTCCCTCAGGAAGCTGGTGGTATGTACCATTTGTGACGAAAAATGAGACGGTCTGGGTATCCCTACGCAACAACGCCCAGTCGGCGGCGTATCAGGTTCCAGTTGGCGAACCCCAGTGCGCTGAACAGCGCGGCGCCGGCCGCGAGCTTGAACGCGCTGTCGGACAACAGTGGCGAAATCGCGCCGGCCAGCACGGCACTGATCAGCAGGCTTACGAACGCCTGCAACGACGACACCGCGCCGCGATGGCGGGGATGGCGGTCGAGCAACATTAGCGTCAAGGTCGGGAAGCAGATGCCGATGCCGATCGCGTGCAGGCTGATCGGCAACACCGACCACGGCACCTGCGGCTGCTCCAGCCATGCAGCCACGCCGAGATTGAGTGCGCTGGCACCAAGCACCAGGGTGTACCCGATGGCAATGGTGCGTTGCGCGTTCATTCGTCCGGCCAGTCGACCGGAAACGAATGACCCCAGCATCAGGCCGCCAATAGCCGGGCCGAACAACCAGATGAAATCGCGCTCGCCCAGACCCAGCAGCTGAATGACAAACGCGGGTGCCGAGGCAATGTAGAGGAACAGCGCATTGAAGTTCAACGTCCCCGCGAGGGCGAGCGGAAAAAACTGGCGATCACGCAGGATTGACCGGTAGCTCATTGCCATCCCGCTCAGCGAGAGCGGCTGGCGCTGTGTTGCCGGCAAGGTTTCCGGCAGCAGCCACGACGATGCCAGCAGCAACATTCCGGCAAAGCCCGCAAGCAACCAGAAAATAACAGGCCATTGCGCGACCAGAATGACCCAGCCGCCGATGATCGGCGCGATCGCTGGCGCAACACCAAAGATCATCGTCACGGTCGCCATCAGCCGCTGCGCTTCTGCGCCGTCGAAGCAATCGCGAATGATGGCGCGCCCCACGATCATGCCGGCCCCGGCGGAAACGCCTTGAAGCGCGCGAAACGCCAACAGCGAACCGATGCTTCCGGACAAGGCGCAGCCAATCGTCGCAAGAATGAACAACGCGATGCCGACAAGGATCACCGGTCGCCGCCCCAATGCATCCGACAAGGGACCATGCAGCAACGACATGGCGGCGTAGGCGATCAGGTAGACACTGATCGTCTGCTGCATTGCCAGCGGGCTGGCATGCAACTGCTCCGCCATCGCCGGGAACGCCGGAAACATGGTATCGATCGAGAATGGCCCGAGCATCGACAAGCCAGCCAACAACGGCGCGAGTCGCTTTCGGCTCGTCGGAACGATGGGGTTCAATGAGACACCAGTTTGCAAAGCATCATCCTAAACGGCAGGCCTTCGCCCCGTCATCCACGACGAGCGGCTCAAGCGCTTTGATGAATATCGTTTTCGGCATCACCATCTGAATCGGCGCAGCACTCGGCGCCATCGCGCGATGGCTGCTGTCAATCGGCCTTAATCGCGTGCTGCCTGCCCTGCCGCTAGGCACGCTGGCAGCAAACTTGATTGGCGCGTTGCTGATGGGCATCGCCATGGCCCTGTTCGTGCCGTACGACTCGATCCCGCTGGTCTGGCGACTTGCACTGACGACTGGCTTTCTTGGCGGCCTGACTACGATCTCCAGCTTTTCAGCCGAAACCGTGCTGCTGATGGAGCGCGGCGAATGGCTAGCGACTGGCACCATCATCGGCAGCCACGTGATCGGCTCACTGACGCTAACCTTGGCGGGCTACGCACTGACGCATTGGTTGCTGCGCAGCTAACTTGGGCTAGCTGGCAATCGCGTAAGCGTGCTCGCGCGTAGCGCGGAACTCGACATCGGGCCAGCGCTCCTGCGTGAGTTGCAGGTTGACCCGCGTGGGAGCGATGTAGACCAACTGGTCGGCAGCGTCCACGCCGAGGTTCAGCGCATTCTTCTCGGTGAATTCTTCGAGTTTTTTCGCGTCGGCGCAATGCACCCAGCGCGCGGTGTTGACGGTGACCGGCTCGAAGATCGCTTCGACGCCGTACTCGTCTTTCAGCCGATAGGCGACCACCTCGAACTGGAGCACGCCGACCGCGCCGAGAATCAGGTCGTTGGACATCAACGGACGGAAAAACTGGGTCGCGCCCTCTTCAGAAAGCTGTGCAAGACCTTTCTGCAATTGCTTGATCTTCAGGGGGTCCTTCAGTCGTGCGCGCCGGAAAAGTTCAGGCGCAAAGTTGGGGATACCGGTGAAACTCAGCGACTCGCCTTCGGTAAATGTGTCGCCGATTGCGATTGTGCCGTGGTTGTGAATGCCAATCACATCGCCGGCAAATGCCTCGTCGATGATCTCGCGATCCGACGCCATGAAGGTCAACGCATTGGCAAGTTTCATGTCCTTGCCGGTGCGCACGTGGAAGGCCTTCATACCGCCGCGAAACGTGCCCGAGCAGACTCGCATGAAGGCGACGCGGTCACGATGCATCGGGTCCATGTTGGCCTGGATCTTGAACACGAATCCGCTCAAATTCGACTCGTCAGCGCTGATGTCGCGGCCGGTGGTTTCGTGCGATTGCGGCGCAGGCGCGTGCTCGGCGAAGAAGTCGAGAAGAAGCTGCACGCCGAAGTTGTTGACGGCTGATCCGAAGAACACCGGCGTCTGCTTGCCCGCGCGATAGCGTTCGATATCGAAGGTGTGCGAAGCGCCACGAACCAGTTCCAGCTCGTCGCGCACTTCTGCCATTACCGCGTCGCCGAGGCGCGCGGTCAGGCCGGGATCATCGAGGCCTTTGAAGATCGTCGAATCCTGGCGCGTGAAGTTCTTGCCCGGTTCGAAAATATGCACTTCATCGAGAACGAGGTGATAGACGCCTTTCAATCGCGAGCCCATGCCGATTGGCCACGTAATCGGCGCGCATTCGATACCGAGTACCGACTCGACTTCATCAAGCAACTCGATCGGCTCGCGACCTTCGCGATCAAGCTTGTTGATGAAGGTCATGATCGGCGTGTCGCGTAATCGGCAGACATCCATCAACTTGATGGTGCGTTCCTCGACGCCCTTGGCGCAGTCGATCACCATCAGTGCGGAATCGACAGCAGTCAGAACGCGGTAGGTGTCCTCAGAAAAGTCCGCATGGCCGGGCGTATCGAGCAGATTGATGATGCGCTCCGCGTACGGAAACTGCATCACCGAGCTGGTCACCGAAATTCCGCGCTCCTTTTCAAGCGCCATCCAGTCCGAGGTTGCATGGCGCGAGGTCTTGCGCGACTTCACCGAGCCGGCCATCTGGATCGCGCCGCCGAACAGCAGCAACTTTTCAGTAAGAGTGGTCTTGCCGGCATCGGGATGGGAAATGATCGCGAAGGTGCGCCGACGACGCATTTCGCTGACATGGTCTGGCATGGGTGGACCTTGAAACAAAGCCGCGCATTGTACGCGACGGCTGCTCAGCGCTTGCGAATCTCGATGTCGCCGCTGAAGGTTTCCAGATGGTAGCGACCTGCTCCGTCACCCATCGTTGATTCGAGGCTTCGACCGGGACCGCGGTCGGGTTCGGCCGCTTTGCCGAAATCGGTATCGAGGCTGCCGCTGAAAGTTTCCGCATGCAGCTGCCCCGACGCATCGCCGGGCAGGTCCAGGTTGACGTCGCCACTCATGGTTTCGACTTCGACGCGTGCGTCGCGCGCAGGTGTCCCACTTAGTCGCATGTCGCCGGAAACTGTGCCGCCGGTGATCGCGCGATAGGTGGCCAGCTCTGCATCGACATCGCCCGACACCGTATCGAACTTGAATTCACCTCCTCCGGCGCGTAACCGAACGTCACCCGACACCGACTCAAACTTGGCATGGTCGGCGCTGCCGTTCATGTCGATATTGCCCGACACACTGTCCACGGCCAGCTCGCGGACCTTGGCTTCGAGCTTGACCTTGCCACTAACCGTCTCGACGCGCAGTTCAGGTCCGGCAATTCCCGACGCGTCGACCATGGCGCTGACCACGTCGACCTGCAACGAACCTTGCCGCGGCATGCGAATGTCGAGCGTGCTGTCCTGCATGTTGTTGCTCGACCCCCAACTGAACCAGCCTTGCGAACCGGGTGGCTCGACCTTTATACGCAGTCGACTGCCGCTGCCGTCAATCGTCAGGCCCTTGCTGCCCTCGCCCAGTGTGCCGGTGATCTCAACCGTGGGTTTGTCCCAGCCCCTCACCGTCACCGATCCGCGGACATTGGAAATTTCGACCGTCCCATCGGCACTGACTTCACGGGTTTCGTTAATGGGCGATCCAGCCAAAGCGATCCCGCTGTTGAGCGCTTGCAGCAGCACTAGCGAGCATAAACTTAGCCCGACGGCGCGGCGTTGGCCATGGCACGCAAAAGCCGATGGGCTCCCTGCATGAATTTCGTTCGTGTTGGCGACGGAAAAAATGGTCATCGGATTTCCTTTTGGCTCACCCATTACTGCCGAGCCGTTCCAGTTTCATGTGCTGCGCATTGGTACGGTTCATAAGGCTGACCAGAAAAACCGCGTCGGGGCGCTCGGCTATCGCCTGCTCCAGTTGAGAGCGGGCATCGTCAATCTCCATTGCCGCAGCAGCGAGGCGCGGATCGCCGCCCGGAGCACCAGCAACCGCTGCCGCATTCATCCCAGGCAAAGTGGCCGGATCGACGATGCGCCGAGCCAGATTTGTGTCCGCGCGATGCGTCGCCATTTGGCCGATGCCGATCGCCGTGATGACTGACACAAGAATCGCCGCGGCCGCCGCATAAAGCCATGGCGAGCGACGGCGAATTTGCGTGGTCGCGAGTTGGCGACCTTGGATCCGCGCTGCAATGGCGGGAAACAAATCGCGCTCGGGCGCGACGGAAACGCGCAGGTCGCGCAGACGGCGTTGCAGTTCGAAATCAGTCATCGTCGTTTCCTTCAAGGGCGCGCTTGAGCAAACCGCGCGCCCGATGCAACTGGGCTTTGGACGATCCAACCGCCATGCCCAGTTCGTTGGCAATCTCTTCGTGTTTCCAGCCTTCGATGTCGTACAGCACCAGCACTGCTCTCGCTCGTGGCGGCAACGCAGCAACAGCGCGTTCCAGGTCGCTGCGCTCGCCGGCGCAGAAATCACGGATCGGCTCGGCTGCCATTTCAAGCACGTCGTCTTCGACGTTGTCCTCCGGTCGCTGCCGGCGGATCTCCATCAAGGCGACATTGACAGCCAAGCGGTGCAACCAGGTGGTGAACGCGCTTTCATGACGGAAGCTGTCGAGCTTTTGCCAGGCGCGGACGAAGGCTTCCTGGGTCAGGTCTTCAGCGCGCGCCGGGTTCATTCCCGACAAACGCCAGACCGCGCCGTGGACTCGTCCACTGTGGCGGCGGTACAAACTCTCGAACGCGCGCATGTCGCCGCCGACCGCTTGCCGAACCAGATCGGAATCGGTCGGATCGGCCCGGTCAGCATTAGCAGTGCGTTCCAGTCGCGGCACTCTAATCATCGTAAGGCAGACTGCATTCATGGTGCCGCCTCAGATGCCGTTGCACCCGAAAGCGTTTAGACACGGCACTAACTAACAGACCCGTCGGCGTTCAGGCGTTTGCCACTTCCTCAAGCGCGGTTGTAACGCGTGCTTGCTCATCGAGCAGACGCTTAGGCATGCGATCTCCGAAATCCTTGAGGTATTCACCGATGCTGTCGAGCTCGGCGCGCCAGCCGGCGATGTCGACACCGAGCAGGCTTTCCATGGCTCTGGAGTCCACTGCCAAACCATCAAGGTTCAAATCCTCCGCGCGCGGCAGGTCGCCGATCGGCGTCTCGTTTGCGCTCGCGTCGCCGTTGCAGCGACCGACGATCCACTCCAGCACGCGTAGGTTGTCGCCGAACCCCGGCCACATGAATTTGCCATTTCCATCCTTGCGGAACCAGTTGACGTGGAAAATCTTCGGCAGGTTCGCGCCGGCCTGGTCAAAGCTCAGCCAGTGCGAAAAATAATCGGCGTAGTTGTAGCCGCAAAAAGGCTTCATCGCCATCGAGTCGCGACGCAGCACGCCGACGGCGCCGGTTGCGGCTGCCGTGGTTTCGGAACCCATTGCCGCGCCAAGCAGCACGCCATGCGTCCAGTCGCGCGCCTGCATCACCAGCGGCAACAGAGTGGCGCGCCGACCGCCAAAGACGATCGCGCTGATCGGCACGCCCTGAGCAGCCTCGGCCTGCGACGACCAGCTTGGGCACTGCCGCGCCGATACCGTGAAACGTGAATTGGGATGCGCGGCCGGTCCATTGGCGGGATCGTAGTCGCGACCTTGCCAGTCCTTCACCGGCGTGCCGGGCAAGCCTTCCCACCACGGCTGGTTGTCGGCGGTCACGGCGACGTTGGTAAAGATCGTGTCGTGGCCCACGCAGGCCAGCGCGTTCGGGTTGGTGCTTTCACTGGTTCCCGGCGCGACGCCGAAAAAACCGGCTTCCGGATTGATCGCCCAGAGCTGTCCGTGGCGCCCCGGCGTCATCCAGCAGATGTCGTCGCCGACCGTCCACACCTTCCAGCCAGCTTTGCGATAGCCTTCGGGCGGAATAAGCATGGCCAAATTGGTCTTGCCGCAGGCGCTGGGGAACGCAGCCGCGACGTAATGGGTTTCGCCCTGCGGATTCTCGATACCGACGATCAGCATGTGCTCCGCCAGCCAGCCCTCGTCGCGGGCCTGCCATGACGCGATGCGCAGGGCATGGCACTTCTTGCCGAGCAAGGCGTTGCCGCCGTAACCCGAGCCATAGGATTTGATGGTGAGTTCTTCAGGGAAATGCATGATGAAACGACGCTCGGGGTCGAGCTCGCCGGTCGAATGCAGGCCCTTCACGAAGCAACCTTCGCGCTCGATACGCGCCAAGGCAGCCACGCCCATTCGGGTCATGACGCGCATGTTCGCAACCACGTACGGACTGTCGGTGATTTCGACGCCGCAACGCGCGATCGGCGAGTCGATCGGCCCCATGCAATAAGGCACCACATACAAGGTACGGTCCTGCATACAACCGTCGAACAGTGCGTCGATTTTGGCGTGGGCATCAGCCGGCACCATCCAATGGTTGTTCGGGCCGGCATCGTCGCGCTCGTTGCTGCAGACGAAAGTGAGATGTTCGACACGGGCGACGTCGGACGGACTGGATCGATGCAGCCAACAGTTGGGATGAGTCTCGGGATTCAGCGGTAAAAGATCGCCGGTCTTCTCCATCAGGGCGACCAAGTCCGCGAATTCAGCGTCCGAACCATCACACCAGTGGATCTGGTTGGGACGGGTCAATCGGGCGACTGTATCGACCCACTCATTCAAGGCGGCAAGCTGGCTGGGCATGGTGTCCTGTGGGCGCGGCAGCGCCTTGGTGGGGAACGCGGGACATTATCGGCGCGCTGCCGATCAGGCAAGCCCCGGCAACAAATGGTCAGACGGGAATCAGGGTTTCGATGAAATCGGCGATGTAAGCCTCGAACTCATCATGGTTCATGCGTGGCTGTCCAATCTGGGACAACTGCAGGAAGCCGACGTAAGCGGTGTACGTTAGACGCGCGCGATTGATCGCGGCGTTTTCGTCGTGACCGGCGTCGCGAAACGCAGCACTGAGAAAATCCAGTCGTCGTTCGGAAACGCGCTCGATCATCGGCTGGATCAGCGGTTGGTCGAGCGCCTTGAGCAACGCCGCGAAAATAGCATGTGACTGGCGCTCGAAGCTGACCTGGCGAATCAGCTCGCGCAAGCGCTGCTTGGGATCGGCTATGGCTTCCGCAGGGACGAGTACGTCGGCTTCATCACCCTTCTCCCAGCGCTCGATGGCTGCTGACAGCAGCGCGTCGCGATTCGGGAAGTGCCAGTAGAAACTGCCCTTGGTAACTCCCAATCGACGTGCCAGCGGCTCGACTGCCACAGCGGCAACCCCGGACTCGGCCAAAACATCCAGCGCAGCCTGCTCCCAGTCGGCAGCGCTGAGTCTTCCTTTGGGCTCGGTTTGAAGGGCTGAACTGATCATCTGCGAAGTATGCCGGAGCGGGCTCATGTCGGCACCCATGAATCAACCATACGCATGCGTATTGACTTGCGCGGACCGGTCCAACATACTCTTGCGCATGGCTGCCCTTCCCATCACAAAAGCTGTCGACGACCCGCGCTGCCATCGGCTGCGCATGGTCGATGGCGTTGAATTGCAGGTCGAGGAATGGGGGCCCGTCGACGCCTCGCCGATCCTGTTCTGCCACGGCTTTGGCCAGACCCGCGGTGCGTGGACCAGCACGGCTATGCGCCTTGCCGACGCGGGATACCGATGCGTCAGCATCGACTTGCGCGGCCACGGCGATAGTGACTGGCAGGAAAGCGGCGACTATTCCATGGACCGGTTTCGTGGTGATTTGATCGCGGTCACGGCGTGGCTTGGTCAACCAACGATACTCGTCGGCGCGTCGATGGGTGGCCTGCTAGGCCTGATTGCCGAAGGCGAAAACGGCGGTTCGCCACTATTCAAGGCACTTCTGCTGGTCGACGTTACGCCGCGCTGGGAAGCCGCCGGCGTGGAACGCATCATAAAGTTTATGCGCAGCCATCCTGATGGATTCGCCAGTTTCGACGAAGCCGCCGCGTCGATTGCGGCCTATCTGCATCATCGCAGTCGAAGCAAGTCGCCCGAGCGTTTGCGCCAATTGCTGGTGCGTCATGGTGATGGACGATTGCGCTGGCACTGGGACCCGAATCTACTCGACATGGTTTCCGGCGATGTTGAGCGCTACCAACCACGATTGTTCGCCGCGACACGCGCAATCAGCGTGCCGATGTTGCTGGTCAGCGGAATGGCCAGCGACGTCGTATCCAACGCCACCATCAACGAGTTCCTCAAACTGGCACCGCACGCGCGACACATATCCGTTCCCAAGGCCACCCACATGGTCGCCGGGGACGACAATGCTGCATTCACGGCGCAGGTAGCGCAATTCATCGCCTCACTGCGCTGACCCACCCATGTACACGGGAGAACGGAAATGATTTACCTGCTGCCTCTACTGGCTTCCCTGCTCGTTTCGATAACGGCCGCCTATCTTCGCGTTTCGCTGCGCAGTTGGACCATCGCCACAGCCGTCGCAATCATCGTCGTCGGAATCATCGCCAAGTCGCCGATGCTGGCCATCGCGCTGCCGTTGATCGTGTTCGCGCTGATCGCCGTGCCGCTCAACCTGCCTGACTTCCGTCGCCGCCAGCTAAGCGCGCCGATGCTTAAGGTGTACCGCAAGATCACGCCGCAACTTTCCGATACCGAGCAGACTGCGCTCGACGCCGGCACGGTTGGTTTCGAAGGCGAGCTGTTCACCGGCATGCCGAAATGGAAGGTGTTGCTCGACCAGCCCAAGGCCGAACTGACCCACGACGAGCAAGCCTTCCTGGACAACGAAGTCGAAACGCTGTGCGGCACCATCAACGATTGGGAAATTACCCACGAGCTGGCCGACATGCCGGCCGACATGTGGGAGTACCTCAAGACCAACAAGTTCTTCGGAATGATCATCCCCAAGCGCTACGGCGGCCTGGAATTCTCGGCGCTGGCGCATTCGGCCGTGCTGCAAAAGGTATCTACGCTATCGGCGACGGTGGCGGTCTCGATTGGCGTGCCCAATTCGCTCGGACCGGCGGAATTGCTTCTGCACTATGGCACCGAAGATCAGAAAGACCACTACCTGCCGCGTCTTGCCGATGGTCGCGAGATTCCCTGCTTCGCCCTGACCGGTCCGTTCGCAGGCTCAGATGCGACCTCGCTGCCGGACTACGGCATCGTCTGCAAAGGCCAGTGGAATGGCGAGGAAGTGCTCGGCGTCCGTCTTACGTTCGATAAGCGCTACATCACTTTGGCACCGGTTGCGACGGTGATCGGCCTTGCCTATCGCTTGCTCGATCCGGATCAACTGTTGAGTAACATTGAAGATCGCGGCATCACGCTGAGTTTGATGCCGCGCGAAACTGAAGGTCTGGAAATCGGCCGTCGTCACTTCCCGCTCAACATTACGTTCCAGAACGGCCCGTTACGTGGCAAGGATGTGTTCCTGCCGCTCAGCCAGATCATTGGCGGCCCCCAGATGATTGGCAAGGGCTGGCACATGCTGGTCGAATGCCTTTCGATCGGTCGCTCGATCACCCTGCCATCCAACTCTGCTGGCGGCGCCCGCGCTGCTGTCGCAGCGACCGGCGCGTATGCGCGCATCCGCAAACAGTTTGGCCTTGCCATCGGTCGCTTTGAAGGGGTCGAGGAAGCGCTGGCGCGCATCGGCGGATACACCTACGCAACCACGGCATTGGCCCAGTCCACTGCAGCAGCAGTTGATCGGGGGGAGAAGCCGGCGGTACCGTCGGCGATTGCGAAGTATCACGCCACCGAATGGGCGCGCGAAATCGCCAAGGATGCAATGGACGTGCATGGCGGCAAGGGCGTGATTCTTGGCCCAGGCAACTATCTCGCTCGCAGTTGGGAGGCAGTGCCTGTCGCAATCACCGTAGAAGGCGCCAACATAATGACCCGCTGCCTGATGATCTTCGGCCAGGGCGCCATTCGCTGCCACCCCTACGTGTTAAAGGAAATGCAGGCCGCTGCACTGCCCGACGAGAACGAGAGCCTGAACGCCTTCGACAATGTTCTGTTCCAGCACATTGGCTTCGGTATTTCGAATGCCGCTCGCAGCTTTATCCACGGCATCATGCATTCTCGTATCGGATCGGCACCGGGCGATGCGTACACGCGACGCATGTATCGCAAGCTCAACCGTTATTCGGCGGCGCTGGCCTTGATGGCCGATACCTCGATGCTGGTGCTGGGCGGCAAGCTCAAGTTCAAGGAAAAAATTTCCGGGCGCCTTGGCGACGTGCTGTCGTATCTCTACATCGCGTCGGCGATGCTCAAGCGCTATGAGGACCAGGGCCGTCCGGTTGCCGACCAGGCACTGCTGGCGTGGGCATTCCACGAGTGTGTGTGGCGCATGCAGATGGCTATCGACGGCGTGTTACGCAACTTCCCTGTGCGCCCGGTGGCGTGGCTGTTGCGCGTGCTGGTGTTCCCTCTTGGCCGTCGCGAGGTTCCGCCAACTGATCGTCTGGGTCGTCGCGTCGCCGCGATCATGACGGCACCCAACGAAGCACGTTCGCGCCTGTGCGAATTGACCTACCTGACCCCAACCGCGAACAATCCGATTGGCCGCATGAACAAGATCCTCCCCGACGTGATTGCGTCAGAACCGGTCGAACGGAAGTTCCTCAAGCACGTCAAGAATGGTGAGGTAGCCGGTTACGACTATTTGGAACAGTTGGCAGACGCGCAGGAAAAGGGCTACATCAGCGCCAGCGAAAGCGAGCTGCTGGCACGAGTCCGTCGCGACACATTCGAGTTCATTTCGGTCGATGATTTCACCACCGAAGAAATGGCGGCAGGGGTGCGCGAATCCAAGCCAAAGCAGCCATCACTCAGGTCCGTCGCCAACGGCTGATCCAGCCGGAGACTTACAGGAAGCCAACGGACTGCGATCATCCATCGCGGCTCGTTTTGCCGACTGGCGAATGCTGGCTGATGCTGCTGTAGAATCTGCCGCCTCGCGAATTCCGTCCGCCACAAGGCCATCGTTTCCTTGATCATTGAACGCATCTGGCCGTTGATCAAGCTGGTCCTCGTTGCGTTGGTCGGTTTGGCGCTGGTCGATTTGCTAGTGTTTCGGAGTGGGATCTACGCGACCTGGATTGAGCCGAATTCGAGCGCGGGGTCCGTGGTCGGATCGACCATGCTGATCAATCGCGAAACCAAGACCAACGCCCACAATATTCTGGTGTTGGGCAACTCAAAGATTGGCGAAGGATTTTCGGCGACGCTCGCCAATCAGGCTTCCGCGCGACCCGACCTTCACTTCGTCAACGGCGCGGTAGCCGGTTCCACGCCGCGCATCTGGTACTACTTGTTGCGCGAAGTAGATCCCGACTGCAATCGATATGCGGCAATTGCGATGATGGTGGACTACGACCCGACCCTAAACCAGGAGGATATGGGCAACTACGCAGCCGACACCAATTATCTGCAGCCGTTGCTCAGGATCACCGATTTTTACGAGTACGCGGCGTCATTCACCAATCCAGTGCAGCAAGAACGTGCTCGGCGTGCCGTCATGTTGCCGTTGCAGGCGCTACATGACGACGCCTCGTCGTTGCTGCAATCACCCCTGCGACGATTTCGCGACAGCGGGCGCAACCGTCGGCTCTGGATGGATGCCGTTGCAGTCTACGGCGGTCACGAGGATCGCCTGCCCGACCTCGACATCGACGTTTCCGCTGGAATGCCGCGAAACTGGGTCGGCATTCCGGAATCAACCAAGCCCTCACTAGATGGCTATTTCCGCGGGCTGCACCAACGCGCAAATGAGCAAACGATGGTCGCGAACAATGCCTACGTCGAACGTTGGGTCGGCACAATCGCGGAGTGCTATCGCGCTGCTGGCGGCAAGGTGTTCGTGTTTTCCGTACCGCGCGGGCCGTGGCATCAGCTTCTCGTACCCGCACCCGAGCCTGGCGGCGCCATTGCCGACCTGGCCAATCGAGGACTGATCGAGCCGCTGTCTGGCGAAGCTTTTCTGTCATTGGAGCAACCGAAGTTCTTTTTCGACCATCTGCACATGAACCATGATGGCCGAGAAGGATTTTCTCGATTGCTGGCGACCGAGATCGTATCGAGGCTGCCCTGATGCTGTTTGACACTCTCCAATACTGGTTCTTCTTCGCCGTGGTGGTGCTGCTGCTCGCTGCCGTCAGACCGACGCCGGGGAAGTGGCTTATCGTCGTCGCGAGTTATTTTTTCTACGCGTGCTGGGACTGGCGTTTCGCCTTCCTGCTCGGCGGATCGACCGTGGCGAACTGGCTGTTCGGCTTGTGGATCGATCGCGATGCAGGCGCGATACGCAAGCGCGCGATGATCGTCGCCATCGTCTTCAACCTTGGCGTGCTCGGCTTCTTCAAGTACTTCAATTTCTTTGCCGATACGTTGGCGGTACTGCTGAACCTGTCGCCTGACAGCGTGACTCTGCGCATCGTGCTTCCGGTCGGCATCAGCTTTTTCACCTTCGAAGGCATAGCCTACGCCGTCGATGTCTATCGTCGCGATATCCAGGCACGACGCAATCCGCTCGATTTCGCACTATTCATCTCGTTCTTTCCGCACCTGGTCGCTGGGCCGATCATCCGCCCGGTCGATTTCTTCCCGCAGGTGGGCAAGCCGCTCTCATTGACTGATGTCGACGCACGCTGGGGCCTGCGAGAAATTCTCAAGGGACTGTTCAAGAAGATCGTGTTGTCGAACTTCTTCGCGCCCATCGCCGACGCCTATTTCACCTCCGGAACGTGGCAAGGCAGCAGTGTGCCGGCGTGGATTGGTGTGCTCGCTTTCTCGATGCAGATCTACTTCGACTTCTCCGGCTATACCGACATTGCACGCGGTTGCGCGCGACTGCTCGGCTACAAATTTCCACCCAACTTCGAGCGCCCCTACCTGGCGCGAGACATCAGCGAGTTCTGGCGGCGCTGGCATATCTCGTTGTCGAAATGGTTGCGCGACTACCTCTACATCCCGCTCGGCGGCAATCGCCTTGGCGAATCGCGTACGCTGCTCAACCTGCTGATCGTGATGGGACTCGGTGGTCTGTGGCATGGCGCGAGCTGGAACTTCGCAGTCTGGGGGCTGTATCACGGTGGAATGTTGATCGTTCACCGGCTCTGGCGACGTGGCGTGGAGGCTCGCGGCTGGACCAGCGTCGTCGATCATCGCGTGTTGCAACCGTTCTGGATCGCGTTGACGTTCGTCCTGGTTACGCTCGGGTGGATCCCATTTCGCGCTCCCGACTTCGCCAGCACGTGGCAAACCCTGCAGGCCACGTTTTCGGCACCGGACTTCTCACTCGTCATCGCCCACCCGGCGATTGTCACCGTGCCACTTCTGGCCCTGGCGTTCTGCCTGCTTGATCGCAATCGCCAGTGGCAGGATTGGCTGGTTGAACGCGCCAGGTTTCGAACCGCTGCAACGGCCGCAATGTTGGCCTGCATCGCATTGCAGGTTTTCGGCGAGATCGACGCGCAGATTCCGTTCGTTTATTTCCAGTTCTGAGCTATGGCGGCTGGGCGTCAGGGTCTTCGCGAAAACTTCTTGATGCTGCATCGCAATATTTCGAGGGATAGCCTATACTCGCCGCGCTTTGTCGCGTTGACCCTCCGTTTCCCTCTACGGACTATTGCTGATCGGCTACTTGCCGGCAGCGACGCCCACCGTTCGGTCCCGACGCTCAAACACGAACAGCACCGCCAAATCCGGCGGCGCGTTCGCAAACAATTCTGCCTGCCGCGCGGTTGATCCAGGGACGCGAAGGGCCAGACGATCTCCGTCGGGATCAGGAGTCATCAATGAGCTTTACTTCACTCGGGCTTTCGCCCGCGTTGCTGCGTGCGCTTGCGCGCCAAGGCTACGAAAACCCCACCGCAATTCAGGCCGAAGCGATTCCGCTGGCATTGGCCGGCCACGATTTGCTGGCTGGCGCCCAGACCGGGACCGGAAAGACGGCGGCATTTGCATTGCCGCTGCTGGAACGCATGTTCCCTAACGGTCAGCGCAACGGCCATTCCGGTCGCCCGCGCGCCTTGATCCTTACCCCAACCCGCGAACTCGCGGCCCAGGTCGCGGAAAGCCTGCGCACCTACGGTCGTGAAGTGGGCGTGCGCGCATCGCTGATCTTCGGCGGCGTCGGCATGCAGCCGCAGGTCGAGTCGCTGCGTCGCGGTGTTGATGTTGTCATCGCGACTCCGGGTCGCTTGATTGACCACATGCAGCAACGCACCATCGACCTGTCCGGCATCGAAACGCTGATCCTCGACGAAGCTGATCGTATGCTTGACATGGGCTTCCTGCCGGCGATCAAGCGCATCCTTGTCGCAGTGCCGCGTGAGCGCCAGACCTTGCTTTTCTCGGCTACGTTCTCGAACGAGATCAAGGCACTGGCCAGCCAGTTCCAGCGCAATCCGGTCGAGATACAGATCGCCAAGGCGAACAGCATCGTGGCGACCGTGACCCATCGGGTTCATCCGGTCGAAGGCGAAGCGCGTCGCGACCTGCTGGTGGAACTGCTGCAGTCAGATGCTTGCCAGACGCTGGTGTTTGGACGTACCAAGCACGGTGCGGACAAGCTGACCAAACAGCTTAATCAGGACGGCATTCACGCGGCGGCGATTCACGGCAACAAGAGCCAAAGCCAGCGCACCAAGGCTCTGGCCGACTTCAAGAACGGCCGCATCAGCGTGCTGGTTGCCACCGACATCGCCGCGCGCGGTCTCGATATCAGCGGCCTGCCGCGCGTGATCAACTACGAACTCCCGATGGTCGCAGAGGACTATATCCATCGCATCGGTCGCACCGGTCGCGCTGGCGTGGAAGGAGTGGCGATTTCGCTGGTTTCGCACGCCGAAGCGGATCGACTGCGCGACATCCGCAAGCTTCTGAAGAACGAGCTGACCATCGAAAACTATCCCGGCTACGAGCCGCGCAGTCCGCTGCGATTGGAAGTGGGTGGCGGCGGGGCTCGTGCGAACGCGAAGCCGAATCCGAACTCGCATGCGCGTCGGCCACACACCGGAACGGGCGATCCCGCACCGGCGCGCAACAAGCGTCGTCGTGCGCCGAGGCCGGCAGCACGCCAAGCCTGATCGACCGAGTTCTCCGCGCCGGCTAATCCTGCGCCAGGAACAACTCCGCAGCGTGATCGAGGAAATACAGGCCAGCGAAAATCTTCGGGTCGATGGAATAACCACTGTTGATGCGCTCTACCAACCATCGTGGCGCGCTGCGACGGTCGATTTCGTGGACAACAATGTCCTCGTGTTCGTCACCGCCGCCATCGCCGATGCGGGTCAAGCCGCTTGCCAACACGAACGCCATGATCTCGTTGCTCATACCGGAAGATGTCGCGCCCTCCATCAGAAAATCGATCCGGGCGGCGCGATAGCCGGTCTCCTCCTCCAATTCGCGCGAGGCAGCATCGACGGCCCTCTCGCTCGCAAACGCTTGGGCGTCACCAACAAGACCGGCGGGCATTTCGATCGTGCGACAATTCAGGGCTGGCCGGAATTGCTCGACGAACAGTATCTTGTCCTCGGGCGTGACGGCCACGATCATCACGCCGCCGCCCGGATTTGTACGCTCGGCATATTCCCACTGACCACAACGCATCAGTCGCAACCACGCACCGCGATACAGCGTTTCCACCACGTGCATTGAATCTCATCTCCCCGAACTTTCCTTGGATCCGATGGTCTTGGACCGGACCCCTTTGACGCAGGTATTCACCGTATGAAGCGTACGACATTATTGTGCCTTGGCGCCTTCGCCTTGTGTTCCTCGTTGCCATTGCTGGCCCAGACGCCCGGACAACCGTCGCAGGAAGCGAACGTAAACACCATTACCTTGGAGCAGGTCCGCAAGGTCGAGGACGTGCCTACGCTGTACCAGATGGCGGAAGCCTATCAGGCCAGCGGAGACATGCAGCGAATGTCGTGGACGCTGGAGCAACTGGCGCGCGTGTTTCCTATGGACGGCGACATACGGCTGGCGCTGTCCGCGTCATACTCCAACCTCGGCGAGAAATCGAAGGCCTATGACACCCTGCTGCGGATGCAGGCACAGGGGTTCGGCTATAACCTGACCAAGGACGAGCGCTTTAAAAAGGTGTCCGACACCGAGGTCTGGGACTACGTCTTGGCCAACCTTCGCGCCAACCTCAAGCCGTTCGGCGAAGGCAAGTCGGCGTTTAAACTACCCAAGGGTGAATACCTGTTCGAGTCGATGGGCTGGGATCCCAAGCGCGAAAAATTTCTGCTCGGCAGCGTTCGCGAAGGCAAGGTGTACTTTTCAGACAAGCAGGGCAAGATCGAGGAATTCATCGCCCCGAGCGACAGCAACGGACTATGGAGCATCTATGCACTGGCAGTTGATGCGAAGCGCGACTTGCTTTACGTCGCCAGCACCGCGTCGGAATATTTCAAGGGTTTCAAAGCCGAGGACGTTGGCAAGGCCGGTTTGTTCAAATTCCAGCTTTCGACCGGGAAATTACTCGACAAGGTGGAATTGCCTGTCGCAGCCGATGGCAACAATACGCTGTCGTCATTGGCCGTCGGCAAAAACGGCCAGGTGTTTGCCGTCGACGGCATTCGCAGCATCATGTACCGGCTCGATGGCAAGACGCTCAAGCCGATGATGCGCAATGCTGACTTGAACAACCTGCGCGGCATGACCGTCAGCGGCGACGGCAAGACACTGTATTTTGCCGACTATAAGCGCGGAATCTTCGGCATCGACCTGGCCACGTCCAAGCCGTTCGATGTTAGATACGACATAAGTCAATTGGTGTTGCCGGGTATCGAGGGTTTGTTCTGGTACGACAATGCCTTGGTTGCGATCCAACCGGGAATGTCGCCTAAGCGTGTCATTCGCCTGCACCTGTCTTCCAATGGCCGCGAGATTGAACGCGTCATGCCGCTGGATGCAGGTAGAACCGCTTATCCCTTCCCGACGACCGGCACGATTGTCGATGAAGGACTGTATTTCTTCGCAGACAGCCACCGCGACTTCTACGATTCCTATGGCGTTCCGAAGAACGAATTCGCAGCAAGCCCGCAACACGTGTTTCGCAGCGACTTGCGCTTCGCGTGGAAAGAAACGATGGATCGTCCAGCCTTGGGCGAGAAGCCGGTGGGTGGACCGCAAATTATCGGTGCCGGCCAGTACAAAGGTGGCGATCCGCGGTCGCTGTTCCGCAAGGTTGGCAAGGATTTCGGAACGGTGATCGACCAGAACAGCGCATCGGAACCGGGCGACAAAAAGTAAGCCCTGCACGTGACTCGGGGTTGCATGATCGACGGGGCTTGCAGAAAGCAAACCCGGTCCAGCCTGCCGCTTCGTCAAACTCGGGGGTTAATTCTGACCGAGCAGGAAGGCCGCTAGTTGATGATCAGCCGGCGTCGTCACCTTGATGTTGTCTTCACGGCCTTCGACCAGCAACGGTCGATGGCCAACGCGTTCCATTGCCATCGCCTCGTCGGTCACGACGACGCCAGCATTGCGGGCATCAAACAGCGCCTGGGTCAGTGCCGCGCGTCGGAACATCTGCGGCGTGAGTGCACGCCATCTCGATTCCCTTGGCTCGGTGGCCAACACGCGGCCGTCGCCGTCGGCACGCTTCAGTGTGTCGCGCAGTGGCGCGGCCAGCAGCCCCCCGTGAAATTGACTGGCACGCTGAATCAATGCGTCGATATCTTCCACCTTGACACACGGTCTGGCTGCGTCGTGGATCAGGACGAAATCATCGGCGGCGACGCTCACCGGCAAGGCCGCGAGGCCAGCGAGCACCGAGTCGGCGCGCTGCTCGCCGCCGATCGCGTACCGCAATTTCACATTGGTCAAATCAGACGCCAAGTTCTTCCACTGCTCGTCTCCATCCGCAACAACGAGAACGATGCCGGCGATCTGCGGACTCGCGGAAAGTGCGCGCAAGGTCCAGGCGAGCAGGCTGCGCTCGCCGATCAGCACATGCTGTTTTGCAGTCTCTCCGCCAAAGCGACGGCCTCGGCCTGCTGCGGGAACGATGCACCACAGTCCTGTCGTTCGTCGAGACGACATGCGTTCAAGGTTTCGGCGGTATTGAGACCGCTTTTTGCTCGACGACCTGATAGAAGGTCTCACCTGGCTTGATCAGGCCGAGCTCGGAACGCGCCCGCTCTTCGACGGCTTCAGTGCCATTCTTGAGATCATCGACGTCGGCACTGAGTGCGTCGTTTCGAGCGCGCAATTGCTCGTTTTCGGTCAACTGCGTAGCAACCGTTTCGCCAAGCGCCCACACTTCACGCATACCGCCCTGCCCGGTCCAGAATTTTACCTGGAGCGCGGTAATCAGAATGACCAGGACAAGGGCGACGTAGCGCAGCACGGCATGGGCTCAGCGATTGAACTTCGGCAGGTTCGGGAAGGCGTCGTGGCCAGCATAGCGCGCAGCGGTTCCCAGCGCTTCCTCGATTCGGAGCAACTGGTTGTACTTGGCGACGCGGTCGGACCGACACAATGAACCCGTCTTGATCTGGGTGGCGGGCGTTGCCACCGAAAGATCGGCAATCGTGGTGTCTTCGGTCTCGCCGGAGCGATGCGAAATTACCGACGCGTAGTTCGCTTTTTCCGCCATCGCGATCGCGTCCAGCGTCTCGGTGAGCGTGCCGATCTGGTTGACCTTGATCAGGATTGCATTGGCGATGTGCTTGTCGATGCCCTCCTGGAAAATTTTCGTGTTGGTGACGAACAAGTCGTCGCCGACCAGTTGCACGTTTCCGCCAAGGCGTTCAGTCAACTTCTTCCAACCATCCCAGTCGCCTTCGGCCATGCCGTCCTCGATGGTGATGATCGGGTACTTCGCGCACCAGGCCGAATAGAACTCGATCAGTTCTGCCGCACTCAGTACCTTGCCCTCGCCTTCGAGGTGATAGGCACCGTCCTTGTAGAACTCACTGCTGGCGACGTCCAACCCCAACCATATGTCTTTTCCTGCGGAGTAGCCGGCCTTGCCAATCGCTTCAAGAATGGTTTCGATGGCCTCCTCGTTCGACTTCAAGTTCGGTGCAAAGCCGCCTTCGTCGCCAACCGATGTTGAAAGACCACGACCTTTCAAAACCGACTTCAACGCATGGAAAATTT